>NZ_BAAALF010000006.1:0-103031 GCF_039528135.1 Kitasatospora nipponensis
GTTGAGGACTGGCACCGCCTCGGCGTACAGCTCGACCTCGCGCACGGTGTCAGCGGCGTCGAGTTCGAAGCGGTGGTGGGCACCGCGGCTGGCCAGTCGACGCAGGATCAGATCGGGTGCGGCGGTGAGGAGGACAGCCAGGTCGGGCAGGGTGACGCCCGCGTTGATGGCGAGGATGAAGTCCAGGGGGACACCGTCCAGGCGCTGGAGGACCAGTGAGGAGGGCAGGTAGCGGTCGCAGAGCACCGTATTGCCCTGTGCCAGCGCCGGGCCGACCTCGACCGCCAAGTGGTGGCGGCGGTCGGAGGCGACGAGGAGGGCAAGGGCGTGGCCGTGGATCTCGTTGGCGTTGGCACGGGTGAAGGTGCCGATGAGGCCGGTGGACGGCTCGGTGGTCGGGTGGACGGCGTGCCCGGCTGCGCGGAGGGCGGCGGTGGTGGTGTCCCGTGCCGTGCTCTTGCCCACTGCGCCGGGGCCGTCGAGGGTGATGAAGACCATCAGACTGCCACCGCTTCCAGCGCGCGTCCGCCGGCCTGCCGCGTCCGCTCGTACTGCTGCCGGGAGAGGTCGGCAAGGTGCTGGCGGATCACCGGCAGCGGCGACGCGGAGAACTGGATGCCCACGGAGAAGTTGAACTCGTCCCGGCCGCGCATCGCCTCGTCCGCGCCCTGCCCGCTGAGGTCGACGGTGCCGTACCGCATCATCTCGGCCGGGTCGTAGCCGTCTGCCAGCAGCCGGTCCCACACCGGGGAGCCGGGGTAGGGCCGGAACTCGAACACGGAGGCGCGGAGACTGGCGTCGGGCATGGAGTCGGCGAGGTCCCAGAGCCGGTGGATGTGGTCCACCGTGGCTTGCAGATCCTCGGCCCGCTCCCCGGGATAGCCGAGGATGAAGTACGACTTCACCGAGATCCCGCGCTCCATCAGGCGACGGGCGACGCCGATGGTCATCTCCGGAGTGATCCTCTTGTCCATCGTCTTGAGGACGCGGGCGGACCCGGACTCGACGCCAAGGGCGACCTCTTCCAGGCCGTTGGTGCGCAGGGTGTCGAGCATGGTGTCCGGAAGGCGGTCGAGGATGTTGATCCGGCCGGTCGCGTCCCACACGAAGCGCTCGCCGACCTTCTCCGCCTTGAACACCGCCGAGTGCTCCTCGATCACCCGACGGACGCCGAGGAAGAGGTCGTCGACGAAGCGGAAAGCGGTGCATCCGTGGAGGTCGTGGAGCTGGTAGAGCTCGGCGAGGATGTTGCGCGGGTCGCGGGTGCGGATGATGAGGTTCGGGTTCTTCGACGCCGCCGCGCCGCAGAACCCGCACTCGTACGGGCAGCCGCGCGAGCCCACGATGTTCGCCCGGCGCCGGCCGCCCGACGTCATGTAGGGGTCCTGCGGCATGAACCTCCGGTCCACGAACGGCAGCTCGCTGATGTTCGGGGACATCCAGCGGACGTTGTCGCGTGGGTCGCAGATGCCGATGCCGGTGGTGCCGAGCAGCCGGTCACGCCACTGCACCCCCGGTAGCTCCCGGCGGATCTGGTGGTCTTGCAGGAGGGCGGCCACCCGCGTCTCGCCCTCGCCGAGGATGAGAGCGTGGAGGTTGGAGAAGCGCGGGTCGGACAGCACCAAGTCCGGTACCGCCTGCGCGTGGTGGCCTCCGGCCATGACACGGATCGAGGAGTCCAGGGCAGCGGCGATCCGCGCCGACAAGTCGTAGGTGGGGGCGAGGAGGTTGAAACCGACCCATCGGGGCTGGAGTTGGTTGAGGAGAGCAGCGACCTCCTGGACGCCGAGACCGTACGCCTCGGCGTCCAGGACGCCCACGTTCATCCCCGCCACCTGCTCCGCGTACGTGGCGATGTAGGCGAGGCCGAGGACCGGGAGGGTGTAGTCGTTGGTGCGCGGCGTCAGGGCGTAGTCGCGGAGCGGAGCGTTGACGAAGACGGCGTCGAGGACGCGGGTGGGATCGCCGCCACTGATCAGGTCATGCGGATTGTCCGGCTGGGCAAGGAGCATGAATCCCCCAGGCGAGTGTGAGAGAGGTCAGGGTGTGGAGCTGCCGCGCGCTGCCGGCGCTCGCCTCCCACTCCGCCCCGAACACCTTGTCGTCCTCCGGCCACTGCACTCCGGGCGCGGCCTTGCGGGCCCAGGTGCGCACGGCGAGGTCACTGTGCGGGTAGACGGAGTAGTCGCCGGTGTAGTCGGCGGCGGCCGCGCGGGCGGACCAGGGGCCGATGCCGGAGACGGTGGTGAGGGCAGTGACGAGCTCGGCGGCGGGCAGGTCGTGCCAGCCGTCTCCGCGCTCGGCGTAGTCGGTAGCCGCGGAGCGGAGCTTCTTACGGTTGAAGGCGACGCCCACGGCGTCGAAGGAGTCGTCAGAGAGCTGGAGGACGACGGCCGGAGAGGGGACGGTGTGCACCGTCCCGGCGGCCGAGGCGTAGCTGATGCCGTAGGAGGTGGTCCAGCGGCGGTACTTCGTCTTCGCGCTGCCGGCCTGCACCACCTGCCGCAGGATCGCGGTGGTGATGGCGTCCCAGAGGTCGGGGTTGGTCAGGCGGCGGACGGGCCCCCGCTCCGTGAGGGCGGTGCGGAGTTCGGCCGGGGTCTTCGCCGGGAGGTCTTCGGGGTGTGCCTCGGACATGGCAGGCTTCCGGTCCTCCGCGCCGTCGAGGCAGCGGAGGTCGAGGACCCCGGCGTTCCAGGATGCGAGCCAGACGCCGGGGCCGGAGCGGACGACGCGGACGAGGCCGTGGCCGGGCCGCTCTTCCCAGGCGGGGTGGTCGGTAAGTAGCACGGTGACGCTCCTGACGTCCGGTGGCGGGATGTCAGGATCGTACGGTGGGGCGGCACAAGATCACTCCCACGGTGAGTAGTTGGCAGGATGCTCACCGTAGAGAGGTGCAGGTGCCCGGTTCGCCAGGGATTTCGGCCAAGTCCAGACCGCCTCGACCCCCAGCTCACCTGATCCGGCCAGCCCCGCACGGTCCGGCGCGGCTCCTGCTCGGGTCGCCACGGTGGCCGTGATCAGCGGCGGGGCGGTCGCGGCGTCGGGCGCAACCGGAACCGTGGCAACGGCTGAATCTCGCCGTCCCCAATTCGGTTAGGCGGCCGTGCTGCTAGCCGCGCGGAGCCACCTCCTTAGGCGGTGGGACCGGTGGCCGGGAGCTGCTGTTCCACCTCATCGAACTCCCCGTCTGCGGCGCCGGCCTGGAACGCCTCCCACTCGGCGGGGGTGTAGACGAGGAACGGGGCGTCGTGGTCCGCGCCGTGGCGCATCACCACGTTGCCGGTGCCGTCCTCCGGGAACGCCACCTGCGGCCCCTCGGTGTCACCGGGTGCGCCGTACCAGGTGACACAGCTCAGCTCCTCCCGTGTGTACTTGGGCTTCGCCACCGGCGCGCCCTCGGCCGGGGTGTTCTCCGACATCTCGCCCTCCTTCAACTCGACGGTGGCCGACTATCGGCCGCCCTCCAGAAGGTGGTGGCTGGCGAAGCCGTCGTCACCCGCCGAATCCTCCCAGACGACGGCCCGGCCGCGGTCAGGGGTTGCGCTGAGCTGATCGTTCGCGCTCGCAGTGGCTCCGGCGCGTCAACCGCCCTTCTCCAACTGGTCGAGCAGGTCAAGGACGAGGGCGTGGTGTTCGGTGGTGAGGCCGAGGGAGCGCAGGGCCCGCGCGACGGCCACCGGCTCCCGGTCGGTTACGGCGGCGGCGAACGCCCGCTGTTGACGGATGGTGGCCCAGGTCGACAGGTACTCGGGGGCGAGCTTCGCGCTGCGGCGGGCACCGACGCGGCGCCCGTCGACCTTCGCCGTCGCGGCCGCGTTGGGCGCGAGGCAGGGGGTGCAGCTGACGGTCGAGCACCCCGGCCTCTCCACGTCGGTGCCGAGGATGAGGAAGCCGCAGCGGGTCCGCTCGTCCTTCGCCGCGTGCGTCGCCGCGTGCCTGCTCGGCGCGATCACTCGCTTCGGCCACTCCTTCAACGCCTCGGTCCGCTGCCGGTTCAGCCGGGCGATGCCCGGGGAGTCGGTGTATATCGGGCAGGTGCAGTCGGGTGGGTGGCCGAGCCTCATCAGGCGGATTCTCCATGTGGCGGGCTGGTTCCCCAGTTGGGGAACCAGGGTCCGGGGCGGGTCAGGGGGGATCGGGAGGTGGGAAGCCGTAGTCGGGCAGGGCGTCCAAGCGGACCAGGCAGTAGAGGGTGAGGCCGTTCGGGGTGTAGGTGCGGCGGTAGAGGAACGCGGTGTCGCTGCCGGGCGGGACCGTCACCCCCTCCACCACGATCGCCTCGCCGGTGAGGATGGCACGGAGGACGAGGTCGGCCCCCTTCTCCACATCGTCGGAGCACGGGTTCGCCGGCCTTCGGTGCCTGCCCACTGCCGCACCCCCTTCTGTTACCTCGTCACGGCCGCAGCGACCGACCGGGCGGTGGGGTGGCGGCCGGGCGACCGTCCGGCTCAGCGCCCGTTGGAGGTGGGGCGGACGGCGGACGGGGTGTCGAACGCCTCCGCCACGCTCAGCCACCGCTCGGTGGGCTCGTGCTGGAGGAAGTCGGCGGTGCGGCGGGCGGCCGCGCGCGGGTCGAGACGGGCGCGGGTGGGCCCGGTGGGCAGGTACCCGCCGGACGGCTGCGCGGGCGGCGTCTTCCAGTGGGTGCCGGCCTGGCGTCTGGGCAGCGGATGCTCAGCCGCGGCGGTCTCGTCCTCGGGGGTGGCGCTTGCGGTCTGATTGGTCGTCACGGCGTCCTCATCTCGGTGTACGGCGGGCGGTGCCAGGGGCGGTGGTGCAGGGGGATGGGCTCGCGGGGCGGGCGGGGGACGGCGGCAGGCGGGGCGAGGAATATGGAGCCGCCCGCCCAGATGCGGGGCGCGGGCTCGGCGGTGGGCCGCGTCGGGGCGTCGGGGATCAGGAGGCCCGGGTCCTCCTGCACCCGACTCCGTGCCCTGCGCCGGGCCGGGGCGGGCGGCGGGTCCGAGCGGGCCGGGGCGGGCGGCGTGGCCGAGCGGTCCGGGGCGGGCGCGGCGGGGCGCTGCGGCACCGGCGGGCGCTGGTCCGCCATCCCGGTCCAGGCGCCCGGCCGCCACACCCGGCCCACCTCCTCGGTCACGACGCCACCGCCCGGTCCAGGTCGGGGGCGCCGAGGTCGACCATCGGCACCGTGCTGGTCACCACCTGCACTCGGTGGCGGCGGGCGTAGGAGGCGAGGGCCAGCGAGACCTTTGGCTCCGCATGCCCGGCGTGCCGGGCGGTGGCGGCCAGGTGGTGCAGCAGCGGCGGGGTGATCCGCATCCGGCCCTGCAGAAGCCGGAGGCGGTCCGGGCCGTGCTCGGCCACCAGCCGAGCTGCGTTGACGAAGTCCGGCTTCTCCACCAGGCGGGTCATGGTGAGCACGGGGCCGGTGCCCGAGCAGATGACGACGCCGTGGGCGGAGGCGCGTTGGATGTCGAACGGGGAGGTGAGGACGGCGGGGTGCTCGGGGTCGGTGGCGTCGATCAGCTCCGCCAGGGCCCGGTGCGCCGGGTCGACATTGTCGGAGAAGACGAGGGCGAGGTTGCCGGTGCGCAGGTGCTCGGAGCCGTTGAGGGCGGAGGTGACGTCGGCGTACTGCCCGCGCTGCGCGATGAAGTCGACATGGAGGCGCGGCTGCTGGCCGCCGGGCTGCTGGGCCAGCTGCCGGTAGCGGGAGGTGCCGCCCGGGCCGAACACCTGGTTGCTCCAGTCGGCGAGGCCGGCGTAGTAGGGGTGGTGGACGACCACGGCCCGCCGGGCACCGCCCGCCTCCGCCTCCTGGAGGACGTGGACGATGCCCGGCTGTCCCTCGACCGGGCGAAACTCCTTCGGCATGAAAGTGGACCACCCCGCGACCCTGGTGCCCAGTCCTCCGGCGGCGATGACCACGGCGGTGCTGCGCTGCGTCTTCATCAGATCGTCTCCGTCGACGAGTTGGTGGGGAGTACGGTGCCGGGATGCATACGCGAGTGACCGGCGTGGCCGTGAACAGTGATGGGCAGCTGCTGCTGCTGAACCAGGACACCGAGGGCGAGCGGACGTGGTCGCTGCCCGGTGGGAAGGTTGAGGACGGAGAGACCCTGGAAGAGGCACTCCGGCGGGAGATTCTGGAGGAAACCGGCCTGGAGGCGGAGGTCGGCACCCTCCTGTACGTCTGCGACGTCGTGGCGGCGCATGTCGTCCACATCTCCTTCGAGATCAAGGTGGTCGGGGGTCAGATCGGGCAGGTGAAGGAGGGCGCGGACACCCGCCCGATCCGTGGCGTGGAGTGGGTGGCGCTGGGCGAGCTGCCCGCCCTCGGCTTCACCGAGAAGTTCGTGCAGCTGGCTCGCGACGGGTGGCCGGGTGCCGGTTCCTACATGGGCCCGAAGTCGGCCATCGGCCTCTGACCGCTGCTACTCCTCGCTCTCACCAGCCCCGGCTTCGGGGCTGGTGAGAGCGGTGACGAGGGCACGGTCGAGGTAGCCGAGGGGGAAGCCGGTGGGGTCCAGGGAGTTGACCCACTCCCCGACGCGCGCCGCCAGTTCCCACGCCCCGATCTCGTCCGCCGCCCTGATACTCGGGTCACGCACCAGACGGACGCCGACACCGCGTGAGGCGCCGAGGAGGAAGCGCGAGCGGTCCTCCGCCACCGCCTCCCGCGTCGCGGGGGTGTTCCAGGCGGCGCCGACCAGGTGGCGGCGCAGCGGGAGTTCGAGACCGGCGGTCTCCCCCGAGTCCGGACCGTCCTGGCACCACACCTGCACGTTGCCGACCAGGTGGTGGATGTCCCCGGGCTCGCGGCCTGGCTCGACCACTGGGCTGGCGTCGCCGAAGCGGTAGTCGGAGTTGTAGACGGCGGTCGAGGCCGCCGCGGCTTCCAGAACCTCGGCCCGGGTGGGGAGTCGGGCGCCATGCCAGGCGGCAAGGGCGGCGGCGCCGAGCCAGGTGACCCAGTAAGCCGGGTGGTGCTCGTACCCCGGGGTCGGCCGCCAGCGGCCGTCCGGGTCGCGGTGGAGGCGGCCGCCGCGCTGCATCCTCATCGGGATGACGAAGAGGTTGACGCCGTCGCGGCCGTTGTCCATCCCCGCCTCGCTGAGGATGTTCAGGAGTTCGGCCATCTCCTCGTTGCTGACCAGGTGGGTGCGCCACGCCACCGTGCTGCCCTCCACCGCCGGGCGGTAGGTGGCGGGGCCCGGCCGCCGCTCCTGACCCTGCGCTGTCCCGCCCCGGGGGCGGGGAGCCGACGCGGCGGGCTCGCGCACCTCGTACAGCTCGTCGCCGGTGAGCCAGTGGCGGACGGTGTTGACCACTTGGCGCTCCACCACGTTGCCTGCGCGGGCCAGGGTCTCGGCGACGTGGTGGGGGACGAGGGCGGCGGTGCGCGCGTCCAGCTCGGCGACCAGCTCGCTCTTCTGCTGCCCGGTGGCGAAGGTGATGTCCGCGCCGCGAGCGCCGGCCTGCGCCCGTCCGGCCGGAGCGGGCTGGGTGCTCAGGGGGATGTCGAGGTAATCGGCGAGCTTGGCGCGCACCGCCTCGGGGGCCAGGACGTGGCGCTCGTAGGCGAGGTGGGCGTAGGGGCGGCCGATGCCGCCGACGTCCTTCCTGATCGCGTGCGCCAGGAGGAGGGAGTTCAGGGCGATGAGCCGGCCGAGGGCGACGGCGGGCTCCGGCTCGTCCTCGGGCAGCAGCTCAGCCCAGGGCGCCCACTGAGCGGACTTCCGTGCCGCGCCGCTCAGCATCTCGTAGCGGCTGGCGTAGTGCCAGCGCTCGAAGAGGTTGCCGCGCGCGAAGCTGCTGGCGATGCCGAGGGGGGCGCGGGAGAGGACGAGGAGCGGGGAGTTAGGGAGGAGGTTGGCGACGGCGCCGGTAGCGAACCAGAGGTTCGTCTCCTTCACCATGTGGCGCCGGCCGGGGTCGTAGAGGTCGGCGAGGGCACAGGCGAGGTGGTGGGCGGGGAGGCCGGGGAGGTCGGCGTCGGCCGGGCCGGGCAGGCGGCGGTTGTTGGGGGAGAGCGGGTGGTGTCCGCCTAACTGCTGCCGAAACGGCTCGTTGTGCTGGGGCAGGTGGGGGCGCAGGGTGTCGCTGACCCAGTTGCTCCCGACCCTCTCGAAGGTGCCGAGGGTGAGGAGCGGGGCTGCCTGCGCCTCGAACAGGGCAGCGACGTGCTCGGCGATGTCCACGGCGCTGCGCGCCGGATCTTCCCAGTCCTGATCGGTGTCGCTCCACGTCTGCGTACTCACCCTGGTCTCCAATTCTCGTCCCGTGCTGGTGGGTTGACGGTTCGCCCCGGGTGCCACCTTCCTCGCCCTTGGAGGCTGGCACCCGGGGAGCCGGTGGTGCCGCCGCCCGGGTCCGCGTGGGACGTGCGGGCCGGCCGGCGGCAGTGCCGCACCCTGTGAGCCACTCAGCTGGCCCCGGGCACGGCGGTCTACGACGGGCCCGCCCCGTCATCCCCGCCTGCCCTGCACGCGGTCTGCCGGTCGCGTGCGGGTGGTCGGCGGGGGCGGGCCCGTGGGTGGCTACCTGGGGCGCGAGGGGAGGCGCGCGCCGGGGGGCGTGCCCCGGCGGCCGGGGAGGGGCCGGGGCGTTGGTGGTGGTCTAGGCGGCCGCCGCGCTCTTGCGCCGGTCGTGCAGCCCGCGGCGTGCGGCGCGGAGGGCGGAGGCGAGGTTGCGAGGGTGGGTGAGGGCGCCGGTGCCGTCCGGCTCGACCAGCCAGCGGCGCCCGTTCACCGGTCCCTTCCCCGGCGGCGGGCTGCTCAGGACCGGGAAGACTCCCTGGACGGGTGCGCCGGTCAGGAGCTGGGAGCCGTTCATCTCCCAGAAGGCGGTGGAGGAGGGGACCAGGAAGTCCACGCAGCTGCCCAACTCGTCGGAAATCGCGGGGCCGATCGGCCCGATCTCCTGCACCACCTGGTGCAGCTGACCGAGGGCGGCGGTGCCGAGGCGGTGGTTGGTGATCCGCACGACGTAGAACGTGACCCCCACCCGGATGTCCGCCAGCTCGTAGCGGGTCCAGGCGGCGAGCACGGAGCGGTGGTCGTGGTTGGCCCGAGCCAGCCAGTGTGCACCGAGGACGTACGGTGGGGGAGCACCGCGCCTCACGGACATCTGGCTCTCGCTGCCCGTGCTTGCGGCTCTGGCGTGCTTCGCCATCTTCCCCGCTCCTCCCGTCCGTACGTCCTCGGTGCTGTCCCCCGTGGGTGGGTGGCCGCACCGGTTCGGCCACCCACCCCGGCACCTGCGCCGCCCCGGAAAGGGGCGCTGAGTGAGGCGCCTGGGTGCCGCCGGACCCGCGCTTGCTGTCCATCTGATTGCGAGGCCGGCGGTCTGTGCTCGGGCCGCACGCCGTTGTGCGGCCCGCTGGCCCCCCGCCCCCTCCGTTGGCCCGATGTCACGGAAGGGGCCGGAGTTGTGCCGGGGGCGGGGGTGCCGGGTTGCCCGCCCCCGGGATCGCAGGGCGGGGATTGGTTCCGGCGGCACCCCGTGTTCCGTAGCAGGGGTGCCGCCGGAGGTCTATGCGGCGGCGGTTATCGGCCGGGCACCGATGGTGCCGACGGTGACGGCCGGGCGGGCGTCCGCGATGCGGGCGGCGAGCGCGACGGTGTTCACCGGCCGCACCGGTTCCGGATCTGAGGAGCTGCCAGCCGCGGTGCTTTCCTCCTCCTGGTCCTTGTCGACGGGGCGCAGCGCGGCGATGTCCATCTCGAACCAGGAGATCCGAGTGCCGGCCTCCCAGTCCCGCTCGCTCCCGTGGTCGGCGGCCAGGCGGGAGATGATGAGCAGCCCCCGGCCGCCCTCCCATGCCAACCTTTTCCCCTGCACCCGCACGGCCGGGAGGGCCGGGTCCGTCACCTCCACCCGCAACCGTCCGCCGTCCGCGACGGCGACCCAGATCCCGAGGTCGTGCCCCTGCCGCTTCCGGCAGCCGTGGAGATAGCCGTTGGTGACCAGCTCGGACAGCATCAGCTCCAGGTTCTCTCCCTCCTCCTCCGTGAGGCCGAGGGAGAGGACGAGGAGCGGGACAACGGTCCGGCGGACCATCCCAACTGCCTCGGGAGAAGCGGGAATTGTGAAGTCGATGAGGGGCATGACAGTTCCTCCGGGTGTGCCGCTACGGACGGCATTGGGGGTGGTTCCGGGGAAGCGGCCGTGGCGGTCGCACGCATGTCAGGGCCCGGCCGAGAGCGACACGGCGGCGAGCTGGTCTGACGGTGAATCAAGATCACTGTGAGCAGGCAACGCTGGCGAACTGTCTCCGCAACCACCAACTCGTTGCGTGCAGTTCGTTACACACAGCATGGCCTCTGGTGCGATCCAGCGCAACCACTTCCGCCATCTGTGCAAGCTTGCACAGTCGTACGCAATGTCGAGGCATATGCCGTTCGAGGGCGGTAGCGCGCACCGCCAGCGGACAGGCACACTGTGCTGACGATCGACACAGGAGGGGCGAAGGTGGCATTCCAGCGGACCGTGAGGCGCATCCAGCTGGGCAACGAGTTCCGTCGCATCCGCGAGGAGCGCGGGCTTCTGCCCGAGGACGTGGCCAAGGCCCTGCCGAACTGGAGCGTCTACAAGATCAGCCGTGCCGAGAATGCGAAGGGCGCGGTCAAGGTCGAGCACGCCGCCGAACTCCTCGACTTCCTCGGGGTGGACGACGGCCAAAAGGCTGGCCTTCTCGACATCGCGAAGAACGCCCCGAAACAGGGCTGGTGGCTGCCGTACACCGGCGTGGTCGACGAGCAGACCGTCGACCTGGCCTCGCTGGAGAGTGAAGCGTCGGTGATCAAGACCTACCAGCCGTTCTTCATCCCGGGGTTGTTCCAGACGCCCGACTATGCGCGGGCGATCTTTACCGAGCTGGGCGGGTTCTCCGATGAGGAGGCACAGCGCCGGGTCGATGTGCGGATGGCCCGGCAGGCCGTCCTGACGCGCCCGAAGCCGCCGGAGATCTGGGCCGTGATCCACGAGGCCGCGCTGAGCGTCAAGGGTGGCGGCCCAGACGTCATGCGAGCGCAGATGGACCGGCTGATGCAGGTCGCCCGCTTCCCCAACGTCAACATCCAGATCATGCCGTCAGGCTGCGCGCTGAACCCGGCGATGAACGGCGCGCTGACCATCCTCGGATTTCCCTACGACCCTCCGCTCGACGTCGCCCTCGTCGTTGCGCAGCAGACCGAAGTGTGGATTGAAGAGCGGCAGGCGGTAGCGGAGTTCCACGGGACTTTCCAGAAGATCACGGCCGAGGCCCTTCCTCTGGACAACTCACTCGCATTCATCACCGAGAAGAGAGACAAGATCAAGTGAGCACCTACTACCCAAACATTGCCGAACTCGGCGTCACCATGCGGAAGTCGAGCTACAGCAACCAGGGCGCCGACTGCGTCGAGACCGCCGGCCTGGCCGGGGAGGTGGTTGTGGCGGACAGCAAGAACCCGACTGGCCCGGGCCACCGTCACCAGCCGCAGGCGTGGGCGGCGTTCGCCCGGGCAGTCGGCACCGGCACCCTGACCCCCGTCACGGCTTGACCCACAGTTCCGGCACTTCCGTAGCGTGCCGGCCTGCCAAGCTCATTCATGGGTTCCGAGCCGGGGCCCGGTAAATCCGCACACGCCTGTGGCCCCGTCACTTCCGTAGGGTGCCGGGGCCACAGCTGTGCGGTTGTTGATCGTACGCATCGGCCCCGACCCGGCGCTACGGAAGATTCCATACGATTCGCCGGAGGCAGCGCACCTAGAGCGGTGGTGGGTCTGGTGTTTCCGGTGAGGCGGTGTACACCGGATCTGTCGCTCCGCGGTATGCCGTACTTCGCGACTTCTCCGCACCCCGAGACCCAGCACAGGGTGTTACGTCTTGCTGGGGCCCGGAGCCCTGTTGCGCTACGGCCCTCGTGAGCACCTGCTCGGCGCGGTCGAGCGTCAGCCGCATCGCGCCGAACCGCCCCACTGCGTATCCCGCCAGATGCCCGTGCAGGTGTAGCTGCTCGACTGCCTGAACCCCAGCGTCAGCGTCCGGTGTGTCGGCCGGCGGGACCAGGGCGTGCAACTCCTCCTGCCACTCCCACCCGAGCTCGCGGAGTACGGCGCGGGCCTCCTCTTGCTCCCAGCCGCTTCGAGCGACCAGACCGTGCCGCGGGTCGGCGTAGAAGACGATGTTCGGGTTCGGCATCATCACGCGGAGCCTCCGGCGGTAGTCGTGGTTGACCGGCCAGCGGGGGCAGCAGCTGGGGCCTCGCCCCAGGCAGCGAGCTGGAAGCGCGCGGGGCGGTCTTCGTGCCGTCCAAGGCGGCATTCGTCGCCAGCCTTGCCGAGGGCCTTGTTCATGCGGCTGAGGAACCGGTCGTACTGCTCGTGCCACACGACGGTGGAGCCTGCGTCGGCGTAAGCGTCGTCCCGGGCGAAGGCCAAGGCGGCGATCTCGTATCCCAGGCCCTCGTGCCTATTCCAACAGGGAGGGATCACGTCCTGCGGCTGCCAGGCGTACCCCTCGTTCAGCCAGCGGCACACCGCGTCCAGCCACTCGGGCATCGGCTTGATCAGCTCGGCCGGCAGCGCGCCGAGGTCCCACGGCGGGGGGCCGTCGACCACGGACTCCTCCGTGCTCCGCTCCGCGATGTACTCCAAGATCAGCGCGGGCGGCTCGGGGAAGGGCTTGAACTGCGAGAGCAGGTTCGTCATGCAGCCGCCCCCTGTACAGCCCATGCAGTGGCGTGCGCCTTGATCTGTTGCCTCTTCGCCGTGGCCTGTCGAAGTCGCTCTGCCTCGTTCGCGGCCCGGAGCTGGCGGACGTTGCCCTCGATCTCCGCCCATTCGTCCCAAGTCCACATACCGTTAAGGCGGGTGATCACCGGTGGGAGGTTGTCCGCGAGCACCAGGGCGTGGCCTTCTGGCAGAGACTTGATCTCGTCGCCGCGCAGGACAGGCTCCAGGGCCATGTGCGTGGCGGTCGAGTGGCTGCCGCGGTCGCCGCCGCTGGTGGTCTTCGTGGTGCGTTCCCGTTCGACCTGCCCGCACAGGTCGGACATGTCTTTGAGGAAGGCGGGGTCCTTGGCTCCGCCGAAGACCACGACGTTGTTGGTGAACGCCGCCAGCTCGTTCGCGGTGTCCTCGCCGAAGCGGGCGCGGGCCGATGCCCAGCCCTGGAGACCGTAGATCACCGTGATGCCCCGACCCCGGCCATCTGCTACCCGCTGGCGAAGGCTGGGGATCGGCGCGATATTCGGTGCCTCGTCCAGAGCGGCGAGGAGAGCCGGGTCGAGCCGCCCGGCCGGGGACGCGAGTGCGTGGGCCTCGGCGACGTCGAGCAGGTCCTCCGTGATCGCGGTAGTCAGCGAAGCGACGCTGTTCACCTCCGAGTCCTTGCCGAGGAGGTAGATCGTGCCCCCTGCGTCAAGGAACTCGGTGAAGTCGGTAGGCACTTCACCGTCCCCTTGCAGGGCGCGGATCACCGATTGGTGCATGAGGGGTTCGAGGGCTGCGTCGAGCGTCGAGGCGGTGTTGCCGACGGTGCGGCTGTCGCCCGAGGTGGCGGTGCGGAGCATGTCCGCCCAGCCGGGGCCGGCGCCGGGGTGGGCGTTGAGGATGCCGACCGGCGCCGGGTCGGTCAGCTTGCGTGCCCACTTGAGCACCTGGTCCAGACTGGCGCCGTCGAGAGCTGCGGCGTGGAAGTACGCCGCGAGGATCTTGGACGCCTGTCCCTTGTAGAAGGCGGCGCCTTCGCTGGACTGCGCTGCTGCCCCCGGGGCCCGGGAGCCGGCCACGAACGCCTTGCCTCGCATCATGGCGACCTCTGTCTCGTCGGCGCCGGTGATCGGAGTCCACCGGAAGCGCGGGAGTGAGGGAGCGATGTTCTGCGGGTCGAAGACCATGACCGGTCGGCCGTCGCGTCGTCGTGCGTCGAGGGTCAACTCGACCAGGTCCGGCTTGGTTGAGGTGGCGAGGACCGGACCGGCCCACTTGCGGATGGTCGGGGCGAAGAAGCGCGTTGTCTTCCCGCTGCCCATGGGACCGATGACCCGGCATGCCTTGTCGGCGCGGGACCACAGCTCGATTCCTTTCGGGCGCTGCGAGGTCCCCAGCGAGTAGCCGAAGTCGTAGGGATCAAGGGGGTTGCGCATGACGTGCTCCGGAATGGGGGGAGGGACGGGTCAGGAGGTGGCGGAACGTTTTTCCGAGAGGTTCGCCGCCGCCGTGCGGCTCGGGTGGTCCTCGCCGCGGGTGAGGGACGGGCGGATCTCCGTGGCCTTGAGGACGGCTGCGGCCGACAACTGCCGCTTGAGCAGAGCCTTGTCCGCGAACCCGGCGTGGCGGGCGACCCGCTTCATCAGCAGCCAGACGGTGGCCATCGCCACCGCGCACACGGCGGTGAGGGCGTACAGGGCCAGCGACGTCCCGGCCGGCAGGAAGTTCACGACGCGGCCCTCAGCGCAGCACGCACGGCGAGGTAGCGCATGCGCCGGCCGCAGAGCTGAGACAACGCTGCGTCAGGTCCGGCACAACGCGGCGGTGCCGTGTGGAACGCACTGTGGAGGTCTTCCGCTGCGCGCCAGATGTGGGCGACAGCAGTGCGGACGCAGCCACCGGCGGCGGAGTAGTCGCCGTGGTCGAGCGCGGTGGCGAGCGCCTTCGTGCGCCGGGCGAGTTCGAGTGCGTCGGCGTGCAGCTGGTCGATGTGCTGTCGGACTGCGTGTTCGTCGGTGGGGAGCGTGGTCTCGGCGGTGGTGCTGGTCATGGAGGGACGTTCCGAATCTGTGCGGGCTTGGTCGACGGCAGCGAGGTGACGGGCGGCGTTCACGCGGCGTCCGGTTGGGTGCTGGTGAAGTCGGTCATCGAGCCGGAGGAGAAGCAGAGGTGCTGCTCGGCTTCGACCAGGAGGTGTTGAACAGCGGGGTAGATGACTTCCCCAACCACCCACAGAGCGATCCCGCGGCGCAGGCGCGTGATGTGGTCGGCCGTCCACGACGGCAGCCCCAGCCTCTCGACCGTCGCTTCCGCCTCGGCCTTCTTCTGGCTGTAGATCACGATGGTGTCCGCCATCTTCAGCGCGGCTTGAGTCTCTGGGCTGTCGTCGATGTCGGACAGGTGATGGACGAGACCGACGAAGCTCAGCCCGTAGCCACGGGCGAACTTGAGGAATTTCTCCAGCAGGGCGGCGAGTTGGGGAACCCCGAGGATGTGCCACGCCTCTTCGCAGATGAGGATGCGCTTGCGCTGGGTGTAACGGCGGCAGCCCGATTCGCGGTTCGGCCCGAGTTCCCAGGCGCCGGAGCCGGCATCGACCACCACGCGTTCGTGTCGGCTCGGCTCCGCCCCGCATTCGCACAGCGGCCGCAGCCAGACCTCTTCGAGGAACACGGCGATCACCGCGACGAGGATGGTCATGGCGACGCCGCCGGACGGGACCTTCGTCAGGTCGAAGACGATCATGTCGGCGTTGAGGTCCACACCGAGACTGGTGGGTCCGTCGAGCATCCCGGTCAGGTCGCCGGTCGCGTCCTCCTCGCTCCCGCAGAGCCGGTCCAGGACGTAGGACGCCTCCAAGCCGTCCCCGAGGAGTTCGTCCCGCGTCCGCTGTTTCGCCGTCGCGTCGGATTCCTCCGGCGCCCGGAGTGCTGCGGCGACGTCTGCGAGCACGGCGATTCGGCCCAGGTCGCCGGCCCGCTGGTGGGCCCTGCGGATCGCGATGCGCAGGGCGGAGCCTGCGAACTCGTCCAGCGTTCGGCCGAGGCCGAGTTCAACGATCGTCCGGACGAGTTCGACCTGCCTCCGGCCCGCGATGGCTGGGTCCATCGGGTTGATGCAGGAGGCACCAGGCCCGCCGCCCGGACTGAACTTCACCGGGGACTTGCCGGTCAGCGAGCGGCCAAGCGCGGCCCACTCGCCTTCCTCCCGCTCCTTCTGCTCCTTCGTGTCGAGGACTACCACTTGCCGTCCGAGCCGGATCTGCCGGGCCGCGTAGGTCTTGGCGAACGCCGACTTCCCCCTGCCCGTGTCCCCCATCACGATCATGTTCCCGCCGGGCAGACCGTCGCCGAATGCGCTGAACGGGCAGTAGATGAATGCCTTTCCGCTGTACAGCTCACGGCCGATGATCGCGCCCGCACTGCCCAGGGTCGGCGGTGCCACGGGAAGGTACAGGGCCTGACTAGTGGTCGTCTCGGTGTAGAGCGGACGGCGGACCGTCTCGTACATCGGGGAGAACGGGGTGAGTTCGAGGAGGTCAGTCACTTGATGCCCCCCGCGAAGGGCAGGGTCGTGGCGAAGGCGCGCGCGTGTTCGAGGTCAAGCCACTCGATCCGCAGGAGTGCGTTGCGGGCCCGGGAAGCGGTCGTGCGCTTCGTGCGCTCCAGCTCCTCGGCGCTGCGAGCGGAGATGGTGATGTAGCCGACGACTCCGGCGCCGGCCGCTCCCGAGGAGGCCAGGGCCATGCCGCGCGAACCCGTGGCGCTCGCCGCGATCTGGTCGCGGGGGTCGATGTTCTTACCCCGCTGGCGGTCCCGGTTCATCTCCGCCTGGTTGTTCGTGTCCTCCGCGAGCATCCGCTCCACGGCCTTGTCGTTCGGCTCAAGCTGCTGGGTGATGGAGATGGTCCGGATCACATCGGGCATCCCGATCAGCAGCGGCGATAGGAAGTCCGGTCCGACCGGTGTGGTCGGCCACCCGGTGACGGCGGCCGTCGCGTGGAACCAGCTCTCGGTGGAGCCCGCGGCTCGGGTGGCCACATGCGATCCCTCGCGGACGTCGACATTGCGGGGGAACGCGTGGGCCTGCCGGATGTCGGTGTCCCAGATGGCGTGGTCCGGGTCGTAGCTGTTGCGGATAAAGGCCGTCAGCCGCCCTTCATCCAGAGGCGCGATCACAGAGAGGTCGGCGTCCTCCGCGCGGGACCACAGTTCGTCCAGGTACGCGGCCATCGCTGCGGCGACCCCCTCGTCACCTGTCCCTCGCGCTGAGCCTTCGGCGGCCAGGTCCTTGGTGAACTTCGCGTGGATGGTGATGTAGTACCGGTGCTCCTCGGCGCTGGTCGACACCGCGTTGGCCAGCACGTCGTACGAGTCCTTGAGCCACTGCGGCGCGGTAGCCGTCGCTGCCGACTCGTCGCGCTGGGAGACGAAACGCCGGTGGGCGTACGGGTCGGACTTCATTTGCCGGGCGAGGACCTGAATCCTCTTCACCGGGTGCTCCTCGACGTTGCCGAAGGCGTCCAGCAACTCCCCCCAGCGCTCCAGCGCGACGACCTGTTCGGCGACGTCCTTGCCGCCGAGACCGGGGGAGGCGACCTCCACGGCTGCCGTGACGCAGCCGGCCTCTGGCTGGAGGACGACGATGGCCTGCTGCCCGCGGACCGTGACCGGAACCCACGTCATGCCCGCAATGCCTTCGGGCTCTGTGAGGGCGGCGTCCGGCGGCGTGCCGTCGCGGCGCACGCCGGCTTCGACGGCCGGGGACACCCAGACACCGCCGGTGCGGGCAAGTGCCTTGCGGTGGTAGCGGGTGATCCGCCACCAGCGGAAGAGGGTTCGTCGCTGCGAGGTGCCCTTCGGCCGGTACGGGGCGTACACGATCACGAGGACGAGCAGGATCGGCACGACGAGGCCAGCCGCTGCGAGGGCCGTCACCTTGTTGAAGAGCAAGCCCAGCAGGATGCCGGTCCCGGCACCAGCGCCGAGGACGACCTGCTCGCCGAGGTCACGGCGACCGACCAGGCCCGTCGGGCGGTGCTTTCCGAACTGATATGTACGAGTCGACATGGGTCACTGATCCTTGCTGCGGGTCGGCCCAGTGGGAGCCTGGCCACCCGGCAGCCGCGCTGGCGGCGTGAGGGCGGGTCCGGAGCCCGAGTTGGTTGCTGGCGAGGGGGGAGAGGAAGGCGCCACCGGGGGACGCGGTGTCGGTGTGGACACCGGAGCTGGAGCCGGAGAGGGCGTCACCGGGGAGCGCGGTGCCGGTGTGGACGGCGAAGCCGGAGGGGGCGCCACCGGGGCCGGGGACTGAGGCGGAAGTGGCCGTGCGGCGCTCGGCGGCGCACCTGTCTTGGCGGGCTGTGCGGCGCTCGGCTTCCCGGCGGGAGTGCCGTCCGGGGACCGGTCCGGTGTTGAGCCGATGATCGGGCCGGAGGGCGTTCCGTCCGGGCGGGCCGTGGCCGGGGCGTTGGGAGTGGCGTGGTTGCCGGCGGCGGACCAGTCCGGTGTTGAGCCGACGACCGGGTTGGAGGCTGTTCCGTCCGGCTGGGCCGTGGCCGGAGCATCCGATCCTCCCGGGTCCTGCTGCCCCTGGGACGGGGACGGGCTGCCGTCGTTCGACGCTCCGGGGCCCTGCATGCCAGGAGAGCTGGCGGCCTTGTTCTTCGCGAGGTCGAGGCCAGCCTTGGCCACCGCCGCCCCAACGGCGACCGGTCCGGCCGCAGCTGTTCCACCGCCCAGCTTTGCCCCCGCTGCCTTGCCGCCAGCCGCCTTGGAGCCGCCACCGACCAAGGCGTCCTGCACGTGCGAGTTGATCGCCCGGTTCGCATGCTGGCCGGGACCGTCGATCGCGGCGGCAGGCCCCGAGGACTGAGCCGCCTTCCGGTCGTCGTGGAGCTGGGCCATCTCATCGCCGAAGGCGGGCACCCATTTGTAGAGCGTGGCGCTCGCGAAAACGGCGAGCAAGAGGATCAGCGCACCGACCAGCGTCTTCGAGACCGTGTCGGACATGCTGCCCGAGGTATCGCTGAGGACCGCGCCGCCGAGGCCCAGCAGCGCGAAGAGCACAGGCTTGCTCAGGCCGATCGCGAAGATACCGCCGAACCACTTCTTGCTCTTGCCCCACAGGTCCCTGTCCACGAGCCCCGCGTTCACGATGGGCCCGAGAGCGACAGCCACATAGATCGCAGCGCCGCGCATCAGCAACTCGATCCACATCAGCAACGCGCCGAGCATCATGATCAAGTTGACCACCAGGAGCTGCCCCACACCGTCTGTGGGATTCGCCGCCATCACCGTGAGCAGGTTCGCCAGGAACGGCTTGAAGTTCGACGTCGCGTAGGGCTCGAAGATGGCTGTGACCTCGTCAATGGCCTTCATCAGCAGCGCAAGTGCGCCCGGCGTCATCGCGTTGACCACGAACTGGAGGAGCAGGAAGCCGATCGCCTCGGAGACCGCTGTGGTCACGGCGACACCGCGGACCGCCCGCTTGGCGACGGCTACGAGCCACAGCGCGACCGTGAGCAAGCTGGAGGCTGCGAAGATGATCGCGTACTGCTGCAAGAAGCCGGCCGATGTGAGGTCGATCTTCGTGGTGCTCTGGATCAGGTCCAGCATCTGCCGGAGGAACCAGATGTTGGCCTCCGTCAGCTTCTGCAGCAGGAAGCCGAGCGGGTCCTTGACGAAGTCGATCGCGGCCTTCGCCTCACACACCATCGGGATGTAGCAGAAGATGGAGTCCGCCCTCGCGGCCTGGACGAGGAAGAACCCCATGACCACGTTGACCACGGCGATGGTCTGGAGCCTGCGCTGCCAGCGGCCCGGAGCGCTCCGCTCGACCTGTAGCAGGCCGGGGGCGTCGTCACGAAGTCGCAGGCGCATTGCTGGCACCTCCCACGTCCGCGAAGCTGTCGGCGGAGTCCGCCTGCTGCATGGCAGGCGGTGCCGGAACGAGCGGCGCCGACGGGGTGACGGCCGTCGTCTTCCACGTGCCGTCGACCCAGACGAGGTCCACGGTCATCCGGAGGAAGGCGACCTGTGGGCGCTGGGCCTCGTCCGCGCCCGCGACCCCGCCCACCGACGCGGTCCACAGCTCGATGCTCGCGGCCTGGTCGGAGCAGGAGATGGTGCGGGTCGCCAAGGCCGCTGTCCGCGTGATCAGCTCGCTGCCGTCTGCCGCCTTGCCGTCCGTTCCGACCCCGCGGTTCTCCGCGACCAGACTGGCCGTCGAGTCCGTGTCAGAGGTGACCGAATCCAGCACGCTCGGTGCTGCGGTGGCCGCCAGCATCCGGTGCCGCCAGTCAGCGTCGGTGAAGAACCGCGGATCGCCGTAGAGCATGACGGCGCTGACCGCAGCGGCGCGGGCTCCCTGCTCGGTCCGCTCGTACGGGGCAGGGAAACCGTCCTGCGCGGTGGTGCCGGTCACGACCGGATCGTCCGCAGCGGCCGGCACGTAGCTGGAGAAGTCTGCGGGGGCATTGGACGCCTCGCGCACGTCGATCGGGGCGACGAGCCCGACAGCGGTCGAACTGTCGCTGAGCTTCCAGTCGTTGGACTCCCAGACCAGGGTGACCGTCACCGACTGGTACCCCACCACCGGGGTCGCGTGCCCGGCGGCGCTGCCGCGGACCGTCGTCGTCCACAGCCGGACCATGGCCCCCTGGCCGTCGTATCCCAGGAGATGGGCGGACAGGACACCGGTGCGGGCAATGGCCTGGTCGGCGGAAACCGTCGGGTTGTCACCCTGGAGCGCACCGACCGCTTGAGCGGCAGACAGGTCGGCCTTCTTCTCCGCTGCGTCGACGGCGTCCCTGGCGGTCATGGCCGCCACGGCTCGGTACCGCACCTCCTTGTTGGTGATGAAGTTGCTACTTCCGCTGACCACGGTGTAGTTCGCTGCTGCGGCCTTCGCACCGTCCTGGGTGTGCGGGTAGCCCACGGGGACACCGTCTACCTCGTGACCGCGCTCTCCGCTCGCCTGCACAGCCGGCCGGGTGTGCGACGAACCCGAGGCGGCAGGCGCGGAAGGGCCACCGGTGGCGAGGCTGACTATCACCCCCGCCACGGTGACGGCTGCGGCTCCGCCAGCTGCGACGCTCCAGAGCTTCGCGGACGGCCTGCGCGGTCCGGCCACCGCAGAAGAATCGTTTCTCCTGGGAGATCGAGGGGTCATGGGTCACACACCCATGCCGTAGGTGATGGCGAAGATGGTGCCGAAGGACGCCACGAGGAAGATGACGGTCAGGCCGCCGACCATCATGCCCTTGCCACGCGAGCTCTCCATGGTGGAGTGGCCTTCGCCGAACCAGCCCTTGCTCTTGCCGACACCCGCGAGGAACGCTCCGCCCCCGATGACGAGGACGATGGCGGCGAGCACACCGAGGAGCACCTTCGCCGTGCCACCGAGCTTCGAGAAAGGGCCCCAATCCGGGGTCACGCCGGACACGATGTCAGCACCTGCGGCGAGGTTCGCGTGGAGGGAAGGGTCGGCAGCGGCAGACAGGAGGTGGTGCATGTTAAATCCCTTCGGGTAGGTTAAGCAGTGGAATCCGACGCCTGTGATGATTTAGGCGATATGTCGCATTGCGACGATGGTGTTGATCGGGCCCGCAGAGCCGGTCCACTGGGCGAGCGGAGTGATCCGAACGACGGCTCCGGTGTGCGGCGCCTCGATCACCTCGTTGTCGCCGATGTACATCCCGACGTGGCCGGGGGCCGACGCACTGCCGTCTGACCCCGGGGTGAACAACAGATCGCCAGGCGCAAGTTGGGAAACGCTGGCCACGGCAGTACCGGAGTTGACCTGGTCGTAAGTCGTCCGCGGGAGGTTCACACCCGCCGCGGCCCAGGCCATCTTGGTCAGCGAGGAGCAGTCGCAGCCGTCCGCCCCGGTATACGGCGAGACGCAGTTGCCGCCCCACTGGTACCAGGTGCCCAGGGCGGTCTTGGCGGCGGCGACAGCCCGAGCGGCGCCGGCAGTGCCAGGGGCGATCGGCTGGATGCCGTCCGCCCACTTCGCCGCCAGATCACGGATGTTCTGCACGTAGTCGCGGGTCTCGGGAAACGGGGGAACGCCGCCGTACTTGATCACGGCGCCGCCGCCGGCGTTGTAGGCGGCGAGCATGTTCTCCGTGGAGTCCCCCGGCACGCCTTTGACTTCGTCGGCCAGGACGCAGTCGTACTTGGCCTGTGCCGCGATGGCATCGGCCGGGTCGAAGACGTCCTTGACGCCGTCGCCGTCCCCGTCCACGCCGTACTGGGCCCAGGTCGCGGGCATGAACTGCGCGAGGCCTTGGGCGCCGACCGGCGACACGGCCTTGGCGTTGAAGTTGGACTCGGTGTAGAGCTGAGCGGCCAGCAGCGATGCCGTGACCTGCGGGCACTCGCCCGCGTGCTTGTTGATCAGGTCGCGGACCCAGCTAGGAACGGGAGCGTCCGTTGCGATTCCGCCGCCCGGACCGGCCTCCTGGGCGGAGGCGGTGTCGGCCCCGCCGAAGGTCGTCAGCAACGCGACGCCCGAGATGGCCAGCGCGGTGAGGAATCCCAGGCCCGCGTGTACGCCCTTGTTCATCGAGCCTCGTCACGCCCAGGGCAACGCGGTGACGCGCCAGCCCTGGGGGGTGTGCTCCAGTCGGAGAGCGAGCTGTTCGCTGCTGCGCTGCTCCGGTCCGGAGTTCGGGGTTGTGATCAGGGTGTAGAGCACGCGAACCAGAGCGGAGGTCTGCGTTGGGCCCGGAGCGCCGTCGGGAGCCACGGCTGAGGTGATCTCGACCGTCTGCCGAGCCTTCTCGGCTCGGAGGGCCGCCCACGCCGCGTCCTGGCCGGGGCGCTGCTGGTTGAGGATGGCCACCAGGTCGCCGGATGCGAACTGGGAGGCGCGGGCCCCGGAGTCGACGAACGAGCTGTCCTGGCCGTCGCGAGCGTCGTGCTCGGCGTAGGCCGTGGTGAACGCCCGCGCGGTTTGCTCGACGTCCGCCGGCAGGGTGGTGCTCGGTGGTGCGGCCGGACTCTCTGCGGCCGGGACCGTGGGCGCCTCCGTGGCGCTCACCGAGACGGTGTTTGGCTGTGCGGCGGAGGGGCGGGAAGCGCCCGGTCCGCTGGCGCAGCCGGCGGAGAGCGCGGCCAGCGTGCTGACGACGCCCACGGCAGCGGATATGCGTGTGAAACGGCTGGATCTGGGCATGTGGAATCGACAATCTTGGTGCGGGGGGATTTCGAGAGATCGGGTGTTGCGGCCCAGGGGGAGAGGGCCGCAACACCCCTTCGTAGAGGAGGGGGATTGCCTCTGCGGGCTTTATCGGCGGCTCGCCGCCGTAGAATTCGCGGGCCAGGGCGGCGGCTCTGTGCCGCACCTTCCGCGAGCTGTTTACCGGACTCGTCGGTTGACCTTCATCCAGGTCAGATGCCGATTCCAGTACCAGTCAATGTGGTGCGCGAAAGCGGTCACTCATATCAAGGCCATCAGCCCCTCTCGGGAAAAGGAGGAGCCCAGGGGCCGGGCTCCGGCGGGCCGAGTGCCTTGTGGCGTTGGCCGTGCCTAAATCCTCACAGAGGTCTGCGGACAACTCGAATCAGCAAAAAAGCCGGAACCTAATTCCAGGAATTAGGTTCCGGCTTCTTGGGCGAGGTCCCGTTTCACGCGTCCTGGCGAAGGTGCTCGATAGCCACCCCGAGCCAGGACGCGGCGGGCCCGGCGACCAGCAGCGGGGCGCACACGCTGTACGAGAGGACGAGGTCGCCGGGCCCTGCCGTGAGGCCGGTCAGGAGGCAATGGTCGAACGGCAGCCAGTCCGGCGAGTCCGACGGCCTCAGCCGCAGCCCCGCGGTGGTCAGGACGAGGCGGGCTGGGGTGTGGTCACGCCACTGCGGCTCGGCGGCAGCCTCGGCCTCTCGGCGCCGTCGGGCGTCGTGCGGGTTCGGCACCCACTGCCGGCCGAACGTCGGGTGGTTCTCGAAGTACCCGGCCGATCGCGGATACACGATGTCGGTCCCGTAGAACCGGGCGGCCCAACACGACACGTCCGCAAGGGCTGCCTCGCCGTCAGCGAGCGGGACGTCCACCACCTCGACCGGCGCCAGCTGGCCGCCGTTCCGGAGATGGGCCGCGAGCGCGGACGCCGCCTGCTCGCCTTCGGTGCGGGCGGGCCCCTCGGCGCGGTTCTGCCGACGTCGCCACATGGTCTGTCCTTCCTGGTCAACGGGTCCGTGCGGTCGCTGCGGTGGGGACCGCAGCGACCGCACGGCACCAACGAGATGAGATCACCAAAGGGCCTTGGAGGCACCGGTGTGCGCCGCCGTGCGCTGGTCCACCTCGTCCTTCAACCGGGCCAGGAGTGCCCCCAGCCGATCATTGCTGATCGGCTGGTGTGCGCGGACGGCCTCCTTGATCGCGTCACGGCTGATCCTGCCGCTCTCCTGGTAGGCGGCCATCGCCACCGGCAGCAGGTCCTCAAGCCACTCGTCGTCGGCGGCTTCCCGGTCCTGTGGGTGGTCGGCGTCGTCCGGGACGGACGGCGCCTGGCCGTGCGCGCAGTCGCGGACCGGCTCGGAATCCAGCGTCTCGGCAACCGCGTGGGACGGCAGCGACTCCTCGCCGGGCGGGAGTCCGGCGCCGTCCGGGACGGACGGCTCGCCGCCGTCCGCGTAGCGGTGGACCGGCTCCGACACCGGGGCCTCAGCAGCAGCCGGGGAGGCTGCCGGCCCGTCCCTGTCCGCGACGTCGGTGGGCTGCCCACCCGTCAGGACCTGCCCGTCGTTCGCTTGGTCCGCCGTTTCGGACGGGTGCACTCCCGGACCGTCCGCAGCTGGCTCGCCGAAGTGGCCGCTTCCGGACTTCCGCAGGTCAACGACCATGGGGACAGCAGCGGACGGCGCGGACGGGCCGGCCGCCGTTCCGGCCGCCGGCCCGGACTCCGCCGGGCGCAACTCCGGCGTCCCCTCGCCGCCCGCAGACAGCTGGACGGCATCGCGGACCAGTCCGGGACCGCCGTCCGCGCCGTCCCGGACGGACAACTCGGCGGTCCGCGCCATCAGGATGTAGAGGTGGACCGAGCCAGCCAGTGCCAACGGCCCGAGCGTCGAAAGCACTCCGACGACCCCGTCCGCGAGGTGCATTGCAGAGCGTCCGGACTGCGGACCGTGGTTCATCGTGACGGCGTGCAAGGCGTTCACCCCCAGGCTCGCCGCAGTGGCCGTCAGGAAGAGCACCCAGACGTACGCTCGCGCACTCAGCGACTGGTGGCGAAGCAGCAGGATTGCCCGCACGCTGTAGCCAATGAAGCCGTCGATGAACACCGGGAACAGGTAACTCATGGTCTCGCTCGCGTGGATCGCGACGGCGACTTGACGCAACGCGTCGAAGGAGAACGCGAAGCCGGCCGCACCGAGCACAATGATCGCGGCGCGGTCCCAGGCCGTCATGCCCTCCTGGGTGCTCGCGATCCGCTGACCGTCGGTCGTCGGTTCTATGTGCGCGTGGGACATCAGAGCTTGCCCCCGTCGCGCGGGGTGATGAACGACCAGGCCGGGGTCTGCGAGAGCAGTTGCCCGAGTTGTTCGAGGGAGGTCACCTCGTGCACGCGCTGGCTGGGGCAGCTCATGCACGACACCCGCAGGGTGATGGAATCTGTGCCGTCCTGGTCGGAGTAGTACAGCTCCAGGTGCTGGCCGCCGACGGTGTCGAGCGAGGCGAACGCCTGGAGGTGCTCTTCGAAGGACAGGAGCCCCAGGGTCTGCCACTCCAGCGTGGCCGCCTCAGCGCCGAGGAGTCGGCGGGCGTACCGGGCTGCTGCATAGGTGGACCGGGGGCCCCACGTGCGGAAGGCATCTTCCCGAGCGGTGGTCCGCCGCTTCTCGCCAGCCGTGAGCTGTTCGGCCGCGGAGAGCATGATCGGGTGGGGCATCGGAGGGCCTTCCATGAGGTTTCTGGTGGGGTTCGTGTTGCGGTCGCCGTGGTCGTTGGCGAGACGGAGCAGGACGTCCGCGTGGCACGGCACGTCGAGCGGGCAGGTACACATGAGGTCGAGGCCGCGGAGCGCGCGGGCGAACTCGTCGGCGTAGAACCGGCCGACCGGGCCCCGGAGCGTGGCGGCGAACAGGTCCACCGCCTCCTCCGCATCCATCCGCGGACCAGCCTGTGTAGGGCTGCGATCCCCGGCCGCGAAGGGGTTCGCGTACGGGCTGAGGGGCCCCACATATGCACAGGCTGTGGACGAGGCTGCGGCGTCCGGCGCCGCTCCGCGCAGGCGAGCAGGCATCAGGCCACCCTCCCGCCGCGCCGACGGTCCGCGCCGATCATCGGTACGAGGCTGGTCACCATCTCGGCCAGGCGGCTTGCCACCCGGTCCCCGACGAAGTCGGTCAAGTCCGGCCCGGTCTCGTCCCGGGCAGGGAGGTTGGATGTGATGACCGTCGGCAGGCAGTGGACGTACCTGTAGTTGACGAGCCTGTACGTCACCTCCTCCACCCACTCCGACGCCTTCGCTGTGCCGAGGTCGTCCAGCAGCAGGTACTGCACTTCGCTGAGCCGCCGTAGCTCCCGCTCCGCAGCGCCCATGACCTGGGAGGGCCGCAGGCGGCCGTACATGTCGGCGCTGTTCACGGTGATCACCTCGAACCGCTCCGGGCCGCCGGCCGCGATCCTCCGCAGCGCGCCGTACGCCTGGTGAGTCTTGCCGGTCCCGGTCTGGCCGGTGAGGAGCAGGGCGCCAGCGGCGGCGTTGTCGGTGAGAGCGCGATCGGCCCAGGCCGTAACCCCTGGAAGGGTCGCTTCGGCGTCGAGGTACCGGGGAGGTGTCGCGGCGCTCCAGCGTTTCAGCGCGTACTCGGAGCGGGCCCGGCGGTGCCACTGCCGGTCGCCCGGGTTGGCCTCCCGCGAGTCGTCTATCGCTTCCGGTACGACCTGTAGCCCCCTCGCTGCGAGTATCCGCTCGATGGCCCGCAGGGATGCGGCGCTGCCCGCGCGCTTCGGCTGGGCCATGATCAAAATCCGTTCTGGTAGGCGCTGGGCTGGGCGGTGTTCTGGAACGGAACCCACGTCCCGGGCTGCCGCCGCAGCGGGACGACGTTGGTCTGTCCTGCCGGCACCAGGGCCTGGTCAGGGAGATCCGCCCAGATGCGGAGCAGGTAGCGGGCGGACAGCGGCGGGCGGTCGGCGTTCCAGCGCCGGGCGACCATCTCGACCAGCCGTTCGCGCCCCCAACGGGCCGCGAGGGCTGTTACCCGATCCCACTCCGCTTCGGTCAGCCGCCAGCCGACGACCATCCCGGCACCGGTCATCGCCGCCACCAGCTCCTTGGAGCCCGCCGGGACCTCGACCGAATCCTGACCGGCTGGAACTTCCCGGAGGTTTGAATCAGGAAAGCTAGCTTGCTTTTGGGTGGTGGTAATACTCCCGTAGGGAGTATTACCACCACGCGCACGCGAGGAAGTAACTTCTGGCTCTCCGCGAAGAGGCTTCCACTTTGAGGGAGCCGCAGGGGATTTCCGGGAAGCTCCTTCTTGGAAGCTCTTGCCGGTTTGCGGAACACCGGGGCCGGAAGTGGGAAGTTTCGGCCCGGCCTGCGCCTCAGCGCTGCCGGCCCGGCCGACGAGGAGAATCGAGTAGCTACTGGGATTGGACGCGCCACCTCCGCGTTCGCGGCTGAGTTCCCCGAGCGATGCCAGGTCACTCAGGCACGTCGTGATCGAGCGGACCGTGAGCCCGGTCAGTCGCGATATCTCCTCCAGGGTCAGGGCCACCCGGCCCTGATTGTCCGCCTCTCGGGCGAGAGCGAGCAGGACGAGCCGCGAACCCCTGCACGACTTGGACTCCGACCAGACCAGGTCCGTCGCTATTTCGCTCATTCGGACTCCCCGTCGAATATCGCTATGAGCCGCGTCGGTGTGAGACCGAAGGACTGGTCGTCTTCCGGGATGTACCCGTTCTGGTGTGGCTCCGGGGTGAGATAGAGCTCACCGGTCGGGAGGTAGAAGTCGTGGGCGAGCCGCCAGTCCGCGACGCCGCCGAGCGTCTGGCGGATCAGCCGCGCCGCATGTTCTTCCGCATCGCGGTCGAGGGACATGCGATTGAAATCCGACTCGAAAAGGTACGTGGCGGCCCGTCGCTCCGGGAAGATCCGGACGAGCACCGCAGTGCGCGCAATGTCGCCGATTGCGTCCCCGAGGCTTTTCCGCGTCGAGGCTGTAAGGTCGTTCTGAGGCATGGGGAGGCTCCCGGAAAGCAAGGGATTCCTTGCTGGAAGAATCGTTTCTGCTCCGCCGTCAGGCGGCGTGGGTGCGTCGAGCCGACAGCGCGGCCAGTTCGGTCCGGCGCTTCTGCCGGTAGGTCCGCGCGAGCTTCAGTAGGTACTCGTGGGTGATCCCTAGACCCCTCGCCACGGCAGCGGCGTCCATCGCGGGGTCCGTTGCGAACCGGGCGATCACCTCGTTGCGCTCGGCCCTGCTCAACGCTGCGGTAGAGCCCCGCAGAGCCCGCGCAACGGCCACCTTGTCCGCGCGCCGCTGCCAACCGGACCGCAGAGCCGAGCGCTCCGAGGCGATCAGACCTCCGCGAATCCCGAACTCCTCGTCATCCCGCAGGGACTCGATCAGGCATCGGGCAGCCGTCGTCAGCGGGCAGGCCGCGCACAGATTCAGCGGCCCGGCCAGGGAAGCGCCCAGCCGTTCCACCGTCTCCACCGGCTCAGACTGCGGACCGTCCCCGCGGGGGAAGAATATGTTGGTATCCCGCCCGGCACACCGGGCGTCCTCGGCCCAGTGCTTTCCCCGAGCCTTCTCGGATTCCCTGATAAGGGGGCCCCAATCGCCCCGCAAAGCCGCCTCGGAGAGGTCGGATATTGTGGTTCTCATTTCGCCTCATGGTGCTAGCTGCACGCAGCGCCGTATCCGGACCGGTGCGAGAAGAGGAATCGAGAGCCGTTGAAACTCTCGGCAAGGGGTGGAGGCGTAAGCTAGGCAGCTTTGCTGTCGACCGAGACTTCGGTAACAGGCTTCGCGAAGTTGTAGATGCGCGAATCGCCAGGGACAGAGAACTCGACGTCGAGGATCTTCCCCAACGTCTCCCACTTCTCGTGGTCCCAGTCCGGTGAGGCGTCGAGCTGTGCGCTCACCCACTCATCAATCGACGCGTCGAGGTCGTCTGCGTCGGCCACGGCCGCCCTCACGCTTCGAGCCGGACGAACACGGCCGGTGCAGGCTCCAGCAAGAGGAGTGACGTGTACGTACAGTGCACAGCCGTCCCCCTGCGATGGGTAGCCGCTTCGGGGCCGCGCTCACGCTCGGCCGACGGTGCGTCCTGGCTGCCACACGAGGCGGAGAGGAGGCTGCTGCGCCTGATGACGTGGTCGAGCCGCCACTGGCAGAGGCCAGCTACTGGGGAAGGGGTTCCCTTCGGCATGGCAAGCATGCGATACTCCATGGTTGCTAGAAACGCGCGCAGCAGGCCACTCGCCAAAGATGTTCTGCCGCCGCGTTGTAGTGAATCGGTGCCCCTCGGGTGCCGACCCGGCGTCCAGGAGTTGGTAGCTCCTGGACGCCTGGCACCATAGAGAAGGCGGACCCGACTAGCGGGTGCGATACAAAAACGTACACTAGTTACGTGGATGTATCAAGGTTGACTACAGTTGCCCTGTCACCGCCCCGACCTGCCCGATCGTCCCCTTGCTGGAGTTCATGTGTCCCCACGTCAGTTCGACGGCAGGCGCGTACGTTCTGTCCGGCGGGGCATGGACCTTAGCCAGGGTGAGTTGGGCGCCAAGGTGGGCGTCAGCAGTGCCGCTGTAGCACGGTGGGAGAACGGCGACGACCACCCCAAGGGTGAGAAGCTCCCCGCGATTGCAGCCGCGCTCGGTCAGCCGCTCGATGATCTGTTCCCTCACGACGGGCCGCCGGACCTCCAGCTCCTGCGATGCGACGCCGGTCTGAGCGTGGCGCAGGCCGCTGCGATCATCGGCGCGAGTCGCGTGCCGGTGAGCAACGCGGAGTCCGGTCGGCGCCGGCTGAACGACGCCTATGTGCCACCGCTCGCAAAGGCATATCGGGTGACCGAAGCGGTCTTGCTGGCCGCCCAGGACTGCTCGTTCGGGATTCGCTCAGGGGCCTCGCCTGACCAGCAGGCGTCGGCGCCCCGCACGATCGGCGAGAAGATCAACTACCTCCTGGAGCACGGGTACGTGGGCCAGGAGGTGCCCTCTGACGAGGAGATCGCGCGGGTCGTAAATGATCACGCGGGCGGACCGGTCGTTACCGTCGAGGACATCGTCGCCCTACGTACGGGCGCCACAACCGATGCCCCCGAGGTAGTGCGCGCCGGCCTGGCCGAGGCACTCCAGGTCGATGCTGCCCTCTTCCAGGATGACGCCGAGGTCAGCCAGTCGGCGCGCGAGTTCCTGGAGGCGATCCGCTTCCTCGGCTCGATCCAACGAGGGCAGATTCTCGGTCTGGCTGCGCGCGGCCAAAGCGAGGGCCTGTCCGCCGAGATGATGGCCAAGATCAACGATCTCGTCGGAGAGCTGAAGCACAAGCTGCCAGAGGCGCAGGACGGGGACTGACGCCACCGGCCATCGGTCCTCGCGGGCCTCGACCTGCGAGACGGTTCCGCTCCTCGGGTTTCCGAGTCTGACGCGGACCGTCGACCACACATGGACCTGCCGGCATGAGCCGTGCCACAACCCCGCCGACAACAGTGAAGGGACTGCGGCGTTGCCCCGTGGGGGCAACGCCGCAGTCCCTTCACGCTGTACCTGACCTCGGAACCCCTAGGCGCCGGCCTACGACGCGGCGAGATCCACGCCGAGCAGGTCGGAGAGCGTGGCCACCGTCCGCGCGGGGTCCACGTTGTGCACCCCTGCGAGGCCAAGCTGCTCAGCTGCCTTGACATACGCCTCGGTGTCGTCGACGAAGATGCACTCCTCGGCCGGCAGGTCCATGAGCTTGAGCGTGATCTCGAAGAGCTCCCGGTCAGGCTTGCGCATCAGGTGGTGCTCGGAAATCACCACGACGTCGTACAGCCGCTCAAGCTCGTAGCCGTCGTACAGGTCCCAGGGCGAGAGGCCCACCGAGTTGGACAGGATGCCCACCTTGATCCCGGCCCGCCTCGCCGCAGCAGCCGCGTCGATCAGCCGCGGCTCGGGGCGAAGGTCGCCAAAGATGCGGCCCATAAGGCCGTCGGGGGACACGCCCAGCATCTGGCCGGCGAAGGTGTTCCATTCGGTCTGGGAGACCACGCCGCGCTCAAGGTCGCTGGTGATCCGGACACCTTCCTCGTCCTTGTACAGGGCCGTGAGGCACGCGCCCTGCGGAAGGCCCTCCCGCTGCTCAAAAGCGAGCACCGCGGGCAGCAGCGGCGTGGTGAGCACTCCGCCGAAATCGAGGATGAGGCCGGTGCGGTTGGACATGCGGGAACTCCATTACTGAGATTTCGGACGCCCATCCAGACCGGACAGCGTCGTGTCCCCGGCTACATATGGTGACGACAGTAGCTGTGCGTCGCAGGCCAGGGGGCACCTGTGGGCAGATCAAGACCAATCAGTCCGCACACCCACGATACCAAACCAGTTCATGCAGCGGATGGTGCTAAATCTCACCTTCCGGCCTGCTATTCAAGATCACTATCCTGCGACTCCGCGCCGGGAATGATCCTGCGAACTCATCGATGGCTACCGATCCGCCTCGAACTCCACTCTCGGTGCGGATGCGAGAAGCAACTGTGCCTGACCATCGGTGATATCCGAATAGGCCGCGCTGACGCGTGCGAGCCACGCCGCTTCACTGTCGGTATCAACGAAGGGCTTCTCGCGCAGGGGGGCAGAGGCGGCCACACTTGCTGGCGCGGTGTCAACGGCTCTGAGCGCGGCCTTGATCCAGTATGCCTCTGCGGCCGGCTCGGGATCGGAATGTGAGGCAGTGACATCCTCTGCGGCAAATATCAGGTCTTGTGGAGCGTAATAGCGCAGCTTCTCGCAAGCGTCAGCAATGTCCTGCGTCCACCGGTCGAGGCGGACGTCGATGGGGACGCGCACGTGCATAAGTTCCGTGAGACGCTTCCCAGGCGGATACAGGCTCGTACCTGGAAATGCCTCCGCCAGGTCGAACCAGAGTGGATAGATCCTGTTCAAGGTGCGCCACGTCTTCCACCGAGCCGCTGCCGCACGGGTGGTGGGAATGCTCGCGCCTGCGGCGACGATCAGGAAAAGCAGGTCCATCCATATAGATTCGGCGTCTACGAAAAACCGCACTGTGGAAGGGCTCAAAGGGAAGGCCACCGCGACCCACAGGAGGGCGGGGCGGGCCACTGAATGGACCAGCCCCATCCACATCGCAAACGCCATCATGCCCAGCCCGATGCGCATACTCGTACACTCGGCCTGTCGCGCTGCCCTCGTCCACTGGTACCCGCAAACCGTGGCCGTGACAAGCGGGAAGAAGTAGAAGACGGTCATGTAGACCGCGACTCCCCATTGTCCAGCATGGTCGATGAGGAAATCCTGGCTCTGCGTCCTGCGTTCCACGACGGTGAAAAATAGAACCGTGAGCAGAATGACGCCCACAGCCCCTGCCTTATAGGATGCGCGGGCGATCCAGCGGGACGCCGCTACGTGACGGGGCACAACTGCCTCCGTGCTCTTCCCGTAGCTGCTAGCGACGTAGGTCAGGGCCGCGATGGTTGCCGCAGTACTGGCGAAGTGCCTCAGCAGGGCGTCCAGGTCCACCACGGGGATTCGATGCATGGCGTCCATTACTGCCGGTGTATAGAGCCACAGGGCTACACCGAATCCTGCATAGCCACCCCAGAGCGCCCGGCGGTGAGAGTCGCCGTAGCGAACTGCGGGGAATCGCCATACGGCGATTGCGGTCATCACTACCGCGGTCAGGTATTTAAAGTAGTCGTCCATGTAACCAGGAGCTTCTGAGCAGGCTGCAATTTTCCCGATCCCGAAGGTCGGCTGACCGCAGCCTTAATTGCGATTGGGTGGACTGTGGAGTAAGTTATAGGAACGGAGAAAGCGCCTCAATGGCCGCCTTCCGCCTGCGGTTAGCGTTTGCGCCGGGGCGGAGCGACTGGATGGGCAAGCGAGGACTCCAGGAGGCTGACCATGTCATCTCCCGCGATGGACTGACGGCGCGCCAATCGCTTGATCAGTGAAGCCGAAAGTTCGGCCTGCTTCTCCTCCGGGCTGTCAAAGTCCACGCGCCCTTGGACCAGGGTGGATGGGAAGCGGCGGATGACTTCCTGGCGGATGCGTTCAGGGACGTATCGCTCGATCTCGGCAGCAGTCAGGGTTGTCCCGTGGTCGAGCCATTCGTGTGCAAGCTCGTGCAGGATAATGTGCTCGGTTTGATTTCTGCTTGAACGGCGGCGATAGAGAATGAGCGTGAACTCCGGCGCCTTGACCCGGAGGCCACATGCCGTGCCCAACCCTCCATCGGGGTCATCCAGTGGCACTAGCCGAATCTGGCGACCCAGCGCTCCCTCCATATTTCGCACCAGCGCCTCAACGCTGAAAGGCGCGGGAGTAGGGAGGTCGGCGAGCAACCTCTCGCATTCCTTCACGAGCGCGCGCTGTGAAGGGTCTCTGCGCCAACGCATAATCGCTCCATTGAAATGCTGGTGTTCACCGCCAGCCCCACCCCGATACTCGTAGCGAGGTGCCAGTAGTTAGGAGCCTGTGCTTGAGGTGCGCGGTGGCCGGTCCATCGGCGGCCATGTGCTCGGTTTATCGTACAAGGAGGAAGTGCGATACGTCCGGTTCGGGTGTGTTGCGAAGGTCACGCTACTGAGCGTGACGATTTCAAGATCGTAATTGCTCGGTGGCGTTGTAATTGATCTTCAACGCCTCTAGTCGTCGCCTTGCACCCGGCCAGCGTGCCCGAACTGGGACAACGGGGCAGCGACGGCTTCGCCACGGATGCGGGCGGGAGAATGCCGGCGGCGGCTCAGCTTGGCAGGACGGCGGGGCTTGGAAAGCTGGGCCTGTTCGCCGGTTTCCGCCGACTGCTGGGTGCCGGGCAGGACGGCGTCGAGACCAGGCCGAAGGAAAAGTTCGAGACGGGCTGCTGCCTCCGGCCGGGCGCGTGCGTGGCAAGGCCACCCGAAACAGGCGCCGGAGGGGTACGGGGTCCGCTCGATAACGCTCCTGCACCGAGTGCAGGTGGCCATCTGCGGTGCCTCGCCGTGGTGCTGCACCGTTCTATCCCGTTCGTGCTCGTGGTCCTAGTCTTCTGTCGACCGTAAGGGTGCGTGACCTACGAGCGAGACCGGCCGCGAGGTGAGGTCAACCACGTCGGGCAAGGCAACCGCGGTGGCCTCCGTCGTCGTTCAAAACGCCCCTGTGGACAAGCGGCGGTGACGACACTTCTCGGGTGCCGTCACCGCCGCTTGCCCGTGGAGCCCAATTCGTTCAGGGGCAGGACCGCTACTTCCACACGGGGATGATCCTCTTGGGGTTCGGAATCTTGTTCCCCTTCTGGCCAGGCAGAACCTGGACGGCGGCAAAGATCTCGAACAACACCTGACGCTTCTGCGAAAGGTCATACTCGCCGTTGACCCACCTCTTGGCCACTACATCAGGTGCCTCGTTTTGCGTCGCTGCTGCCAACTCGAACTTGGCTCGCTCGCTGCGCAACTTCTTGATTTGCCTCTCCAAGGGAGGTGCCAATCGGTAGAACATCGCGTCGGGAACTTCGTCGTCCTGCCACTGCCGTTCCAACTCGGCGAGCTTGTCCGCCTTCTGCTGGAGCTTCTTCTCGTCAGGCCATGCAGCCTTGACCGGAATGAAAGTAGCCTCGGCCCTCTTCAGTTTCGCCAGCACCAGGCGCTGGAGCTGCTGGTCGACCATTGGGCCCGAGATCGCGTTGCGCGAGCACGTCGCGCAGGTGTAGACGTACGGGCTCCGCTTGCTCCTCGTGGCCTTTGACCCGCTCATGGCCGCGTTGCAGACTCGCGTCGTGATTGCCCCGTCCTTCTCCTCCTCTATTCGATACTGGCAGCGGAGAAGAGTGGAGCCCAGGTACTTGACGGTCTTCGGAATGCCGGTGATCCTTGGCGTGCCCGAGCCCCGGGCGAGGTAGGTGCTCCCCGGGCCGAAGGTGGCGCACACCGCACGCCACTTCTCCGGTGTGGTCACGGTTTTCCAAATGCCCACGATCGGCTCGCCGTCGTCATCCAGCGCGAGTTCGCCGCAGTTCGCGCGATATCCACATACGCGTGGAGCGGTCATCATCTGCGTGAGTGTTTGCGGAACGAGATCGTTCCCACGAGTGCCCGTCAACCCTCGCCGCTTCGATTCGTCACAGAGGGTCTGCACCGCTTTGCCCTTGATGCGTTCATCAATGGCCCATCCCAGAAAGTCTGACTCGGCCGTCCGAAGATTCTCCCGGTCTTCCTCCCAGCCGAACGGCCTCGGGCCGCTGTGGGGCAGACCATCGAGAATCCGGTCCTGGTGCCAGTCGCGGATTCGGCGCTTCTTCTTCATGGACTCGGCCTTGTTGACCACCGCCATGATGCCGGTCTTGATGATCTCGCTTTCCTCGGTGAGATCCATCGGACCCGACGGGGTGTAGAAGCGCCGGCTCGGGTCGAGTGTGAGCGCCTCTACGAAGTCCTCCCAGTCCCGGTCCGTGCGCTGCACGCGGTCCTGGTCGACGCAGATGATCCCGTGTACCGGGTAGCCGTCCGGGGTCTGCCCCCGGCGGAGGTCCCGAAGGATCGCCTGGAAGTCGGGCCGGACGACGTCGCGCTTCGAGGCCGACAGGTCGTTGTCGGTGTACCGGTGGACGATCACGGCGCCGTGGCGAGCCGCATTCCTGTCGTTGCGGCGGTGCTGGTTGGCGACACCTTTGCCAGCCGACCACGCAGACGTGGCTGCCTTCTTCTTGTTGTGCTGACGCCAGTCGTCCGAGATGCGGGAGTACGCGATCAAGAAGGGCGTGTCCGGGTGCAGTCGGGCAAGTTCCTCAGGCGGAGCGAGCCCGGCGGGCCTGCCGCGCAGCTCAAGATCGTCCGGCCCGGCTTCCTCGGGGGGGATGTTGCTTCTGGCGTGTTGGTAACGGGCTGTGCTCAAAGTCTTACTCCTGGCGTGGCCGCTCGAAAGCAGCGCCGGGCGGTCTGGATCATGCGACGATGACGGTATGAACCGACTCGCGAACGCGACGTCGCCGTACCTGCTCCAGCACGCCTCCAATCCGGTGGATTGGTGGCCATGGGGAGAGGAGGCGATCAATGAAGCGAAGCGACGGGACGTACCCATCCTCTTGAGTGTGGGGTATGCGTCCTGTCACTTATGCTTCTACTAATTTACTGGTGCTAATGCCGGGCGTCGAGGAAGTCGGAAGCCACTTCCCACTCGCGCGACGTTGGAGCACATGTGTGACCGGAGCCGGCTTCTCGAAGGCCGCTCCGAGCTGCAGTTCCCGGCCTCGCTCCAGAATCCGCTGCTGCCTGGGCCTTGTGACGTTCTTTCCTGACCACCCGGGGGAAATTTCGGTCGGGCGCCGGGGTCGGGGGCTACTTGTTACGGGCGTCGGTGGAGGGCGGTCAGGACGGACTGGTGGGTGATCCAGCCGGTCAGGTGGGTGCGGGCGGGGTCGAGGACGGGGAGTCCGGCTCCTTCGGTGGCGACGAGTGCGTCGAGGGCCTCGGACAGGTTGGTGTCGGCGGTGATCGGGCCCGGCCGGTGGGTGATGTAGGCGATGGTGGTGGTGTCGTGGGTGCCGTCGGCGAGGGTCTCGGCAGCGGCGCGGGCGGTGGCGATGCCGAGGTAACTTCCGTCGGCGGTGAGGACGGGCAGGACGCCGTGCGGGGAGGCGGCGAGGATGTCGGCGGCCTTGGACAGCGGTTGGTTCTCGTCCAGGGTCTTGGGCAGGGGTTCCATCGCTGTGGCGACGGTCAGACCGGCGAAGGGCGAGCCGGCCGGCTTCTCGTCGAGGTCGATGCCGCGGCGGCGGAGCTTGAGGCTGTAGATGGTGTCGCGGGACAGTGCTCGGCTGACGCCGGTGGCCAGGACGATGGCGGTCATCAGGGGCAGGATGATCGTGTATTCGCCGGTGAGTTCGAAGAGGATGATGACGGCGGTGATGGGTGCGCGGGCTGCGCCGGCGAAGACGGCGCCCATGCCGATGAGGCCGTAGGCGCCGACGGGCCCGACTGCGCCGGGGAACAGGTGTCCGGCGGTCAGGCCGAAGGCGGAGCCGAGCATGGCGCCCATGAAGAGGGACGGGGCGAAGACGCCGCCGGAGCCGCCGATGCCGATGGTGAGGCTGGTCGCGGCGATCTTGGCGACTAGCAGGAGCAGCAGGAAGCCGATGACGTACGTGCCGTTGACGGCGTTCTCCAGCACGGGGTAGCCGACGCCGTACATCTGCGGCAGCACCAGGAGGAGCAGGCCGAGGAGGAGTCCGCCGACGGCGGGGCGGGCCCATTCGGGGCCGCGCCAGGCCCAGTCGCAGGCGTCCTCGATCCAGTAGAGGATGCGGGTGAAGCCGACGCCGACCGCTCCGGCGATCACGCCCAGCAGCGCGAACAGCAGGTACTGGGAGAGGTGGTGGACGCCGAGGGCGGGCAGTTGGAGGAAGGGGGTGTCGCCGAAGGCGGCGCGGCCGATGACCGAGGAGGTGACGGAGGAGAGGACGACCATGCCGAAGGCTTCGGCGGTGAAGTCGCGCAGGATCAGTTCCATCGCGAAGAACACCCCGGCCAGGGGTGCGTTGAAGGTGGCGGCGATGCCGCCGGCCGCGCCGCAGGCGACCAGCACCTTCATCCGGTCCTCGGGCACCCTGACCACGCGTCCGAGGGTGGAGCCGAGCGCGGATCCGATCTGGACGATCGGGCCCTCGCGGCCCACCGAACCGCCGCCGCCGATGCACAGTGCCGAGGCCAGCGATTTCACCAGGGCGACCTGCGGGGCTATCCGCCCGCCGCGCCGGGCGACGGCGTACATCACCTCGGGCACGCCGTGCCCGCGGGCCTCCTTGGCGAAGCGCTGCACCAGCGGCCCGTAGAGGAGTCCGGCGACGACCGGGGTGAGCAGGACGAACCAGCGTCCGAGCCAGGGGACGTGCGGGTTGGCGGCGTGCCCGGCGGCGGCGTAGTCGGCGTGGCCGGACAGCAGCAGGGTAAAGGTCTTGATCATCCAGCGGAAGGCGATAGCGCCCAGGCCGGCCCCGGCGCCGACCAGCAGGGCCAGGACGAGCAGGCCGCCCTTGGAGGCACGTAGAGCGGTGGGGAGGGCGGCGACTCCGCGCCGCACGAGCGGGGTGTCGCGGGACTGACGGCTTGAGGGTATGGCTTCGACTCCAGTCACCCTTGCAGTATGCAAGGAATGTCTTTGCTCAGTGCAATAGTCTCTTTCTGCGAGATGCCGTCCCACCTGATGGTCGGATCGACGGAGCGCTGCGGCCAGGGCCGTGCCCGCCGCCGATCCCCGCAGTCGCCGCTCCCGGTGGGGGCGACGAGTCGTTGGGCGGGCCGCCGGTCGCCGAGCTGCGGCAGGCGTGCGAACCGCGAGCGCGGCGGGTCGCCCGGGAGGGGTAGAAATGACTCATGCCCGATGACCCCCGCACGCCTGCCGCCCCCGATCCGTCCCTGCCCGGGGCCGAGGAGGATCTCGTCACGGCGGTGCTGACCGCCTCGCGCGTCCTGGTGGCGATCTCGGCGCGGTCGCTGGGCGAGGTGGAGGAGTCGCTGACGCTTCCTCAGTTCAGGATGCTGGTGGTGCTTCAGACGCGCGGCGCGCTGAGCTTGTCCCGACTCGCGGAGCACCTGGCCGTGAACCCCTCCACCGCGCTGCGGATGATCGAGCGCCTGGTGGCCGCCGGCATGGTCGCCCGCGAAGCGAGCGCGAGCGACCGGCGCGAGGTGCGCATCGATCTCACCGAGGAAGGCGTGCGCACTGTGGTGGACGCCACCGACCGGCGGCGCGCGGAGATCGCCAGGGTCGTCTCCGCGATGCCGCAGGACCAGCGCTCAGGTCTGGTCAGCGCGCTGCGCGCGTTCGCCACCGCGGGCGATGAGCCGACGGCACCGGCCAAGCACCTGGATCTGCTCGGCTGGTGAGGCCGACAGGCACCCGCCGAGACGATCCGGGGGTGCCGGCTCCAGCTACCGGGGGCGCTCAGGTTCAGCCGGGCGACACGGCGATTCCGAGCGAGTCGGCGCCCATGGGCTTCGGGGCGCCCTTCTCGTAGAAGACGTCGAGGTCGGTGATGACGAAGCCGGCGGTGGTCAGCAGGTCGACGATCGGCCGGTTGAGATGGCAGCCGTCGAAAAGGCGCTGCTCCAGCGGATCGAGGCGCTGCTGCCAGCGGCGCACGCTCTCATCCTCGGCCGGGGCCAGGCCGTGTTCGATGAAGTGCAGTGTCCCGCCGGGCTTGAGGACGCGCCGCACCTCGTGCAGGGCAGCCTCGGCGTCGGGGATGGTGCACAGCGTCCAGGTCGACAGCGCGGCGTCGAAACTGTCGTCAGCGAAGGGCAGCACCTGGCCATCCAGGCCGCTGCGCTCCACGCGAACGGGCGTCGCCGCCAGACGCTTTCCCGCCAGCTTCCACCCCACGTCGGAGGGCTCCACCGCGTCAACCCGCATGACGCTCTCCGGATAGAACAGGACGTTCAGGCCCGAGCCGAACCCGATCTCCAGGACATCGCCCTCCAGGCCCTCACAGACCCGGCGCCGCAGATGCTCGGCCTCCTTCATCCCGCACGCCACGTTGATGATCCGCGGGACGACCTGTTTGGCGTAGAACCCCATCGCAACCTCCAGCCCTCATGAACCAGTCTGGCACCGAGCCACCGTCTGGGCCGCGCAGCGGCTCGGGCCCCGGGGCGGCGGTAGGTTCCGTGCCGTCAACGGTCTCCGAGTGCGGCTTCCTCACGGTCGAGGTCGTGTTGCAGGCTTCGGCGGGTGGCGTCACTGATCTGGTGGTCGTCGTAGAGGCGGTGCAGTTCGGTGCTCTGGACGGCGATCACCTCGTGGCGCAGTTCCCGGTAGGCGGCGTCCACCGTGCTGCCGTCCGGGCCGTCGACGCTGTGGTCGAGGCGGGCGTTCAGCGCGCGCCGGACCCGGTCGAGGACGGCCTCGGGCATGGCCTCCAGGGAGGCGAGGTCTTCGACGTGGGTCAGCGCGGCACGGTTGAGGGCGTCGCGGGCGCCCGCCTCCTCACGGGCGGTGTGCTCGGGCTCCAGGGCCAGCCCGGAGCGGTTGACCACGGCCGCCAGACTCAGCCCCTGGACGACCAGGGTGAACACCACCACCGCCGTGGTCAGCACCAGCACCAGCGGGCGCCCCGCCAGCGCGGTGCCGTTGCCCGCCACGAGCGGGATCGACAGGGCCGCGGCCAACGGCATCACGCCCCGGGTGCCCGCCCAGGTCACCACCCCGGCCACCCGCCAGGACAGCCTGCCCCGGGAGGGCTTGACCGCCCGGGTCAGCGGCAGCGTCGACAGCACCCGCACGGCGATCAGCACGACGGCCAGGGCCAGGGCCTGCAACGGCCACCAGCCGCTGCCCGCAGGCAGACCCCGCACCAGCGCGGGCAGCTCCAGACCGACGATGCTGAAGACGACGCTCTCCAGGATGAACACCACCACCGCGTAGACGGCGTGCAGCTGGAGGCGGATGTGGGCGTCGGTGAGGCGGTGGCCGGTGCGGCCGAGCAGGACGCCGGCGACGACGACCGAGGTGATGCCGGAGGTGTGCGCGCCCTCCGCCACCACGTAGGCCGCGTACGGGGTGACCAGGGCGATCACCGTCTCCAGCACCGGGTCCGTGGTGCGGCGGCGGACCAGCCACACCAGCCCGGCGACGGCGGCGCCGATCACGCTGCCACCGCCGGCGAGCAGCACGAACTCACCGCCCGCCGCGGGCAGGCTCACCGCCGCGCCGGTGGCCACGGCGATGCCGACGGCGACCTTGAACAGCACCAGCGAGGTCGCGTCGTTGAACAGGCTCTCCGCCTGCACCAGCACCTGGACCCGGCCCGGCAGGGCCAGGCGCCGTCCGAGCGCGGTGACCGCCACCGGGTCGGTGGAGGCCAGGATCGCGCCGAGCACGAAGGCCATCGCGGGCGGCAGACCCGTGACCGCGACCGCCACGAAGCCCACCGCCGCCGCCGAAACGAAGACCAGGCCGAAGGCGAGGATCGTCACCGGCTTCCACACCGTGCGCAGGTCGCGGAGCGACAGCTCCTCGGCGGAGGCGTACAGCAGCGGCGGCAGCACCACTAGGCCGATTGTCTGCGGCGGGATGTGCAGCGCGGGCACCCCGGGTATCAGCGCCACACCGAGGCCGGCCAGGACCAGCAGCGAGGGCGCGGGTACACGCCAGCGGCGGGCGAAGGTGGCCACGGCGGTGGCCAGAACCACCAGGAAGAGGACGATCCCCACGGCGCGCATCTGCGAAAGACCCCATCACGACGATCGGGGTCGCTGCCGCTGACCGCTGCAGTCCATCCCCCACGCCGACCAGGCTTCCCGGCACACCAAAAGCAATTTTATCGGGATTCTAGCGGCCGCAGACAGACCACCGGCCGGCCCGACCGGACCGACGCTGCAAACAGCCGCTCCGCCTTCACAGCCCGAAGGCATGCCTCGCGAACGCTGGCGCGCCTTCGCGTCGGGCGAGCGGGGTTGTCGGAGACCGGGCTCGGTTCGGACTCGACTACGCCGGGCCCCTCGGAAGCTGGGTCGGACGGTCCGGATCGTGCGACGATGCCGGTATGAACCGACTCGCGAACGCGACGTCGCCGTACCTGCTCCAGCACGCTTCCAATCCGGTGGATTGGTGGCCATGGGGAGAGGAGGCGATGAATGAAGCTAAGCGACGGGACGTCCCCATCATGTTGTCGGTGGGGTATGCGTCCTGTCACTTATGCTTTTAATAATTTACTGGTGGCAGTGACTAGCACTGTATGCATAAGCCCGCGGACATCTCCAATATTGGGGATCGCCGGTCTCGTGCAGTTCGGCGTCATGGGCAAGGACCGAACTGCCGATCCCTCCAGGACCTGATCAACATGGTCAGTGAACTGCGCAAGCGCGAGATCGGCTTCGCCTCGCCGCACGAGAACCTGGACACCACCACCTGACATCCTCGACCTCTACACCTTCACCCCCTTGCGCCGCATACGACAGGCGCTCGTCGACTGACTCCGGATCGCGGCACCGGGAGCCGACCGGTGCGAAGCGCCGAAGGTGCAGCTGGTAGAAGCCCCGCCCGGCTGCCCTTCGTCGTCCCCGCCGGGCGCGGCGAGAGGGTTAGTGTTCGCCGGAAAGGATCTGCCGGACCGCGCGCGGCGTAGTAGCCCAGCACATAGCCGGCTGCGGGATCGGCCCACCACCAGCCCAGCGTGTTGTTGAGGACCAGCCGCGAGGAGGCCTTCGATGAGCGTGACCCGTCCCTCGGTCTTGAGCACCGGAGTGTCCAGCGCTGCGCCGGTGCGGGCCTTGCCCGCCGCCAGGGCGAACTTGACGGCCGCGGTTACGACGGTCCAGCCCATGCCCAACCGGGAGTGCACTGCTGGCGGCAACCAATTCCTCGACACGCCGGGCATCGTCAGCGTAGTGACGCGGCAATGACGTGATCCCCTCATGCCGGGATGGCTCCGACGCTGCGCCCCCGCCTTGCATGCCTGCTCGACCGCCTGGCCATGAGCGAGGGGATGACGGCGCGATCCCCAGTGAACCCGGTTCCGCAGTGAGGCGGCCGACAGGGCGCCTTCGGAAGCTGAGACTACGTCAGGAGGCGAGAGCCTGACGGGTGGACGAGGGTGTGCCGGTGGCCCTGGTGAATGCACCGGCCGCCTGGGTGTTGCCCGCAGACGGCTCAGCCCTATGGTGGCGGACAGAAAGGAGCGTGGTGGTGCGCGGGTTCGGTCAGTTGGAAGCCGAGATCATGGAGCGGTTGTGGGACTGGGGGCGGCCGGCCACGGTGCGGGAGGTGGTGGACGACCTCAATCTCACCCGTCCGGTGGCCTACACCACGGTCAACACGGTGGCCGACGTGCTCTTCCAGAAGGGGTGGCTGCGGCGATACAAAGCGGGACGCGCGTGGATCTATGAGCCGGTGTGCTCGCGCGAGGCGTACACGGCGTCGCTCATGCGCGAAGTGCTGGCGGAGAGCTCGGACCAGCAGGCGGCGCTGATGCTGTTCGTCGAAGGGATGGACGAGGGCCAGGCCCGCGTGCTGCGCGAGCTGCTGGAGCGGGACACCGGCAGGCACGCGTGACGGTCCTTCCACTGCTTGCCCTCTACCTGGCCCTCGCGGGCTGGGGCGCACCCTGGCTGCTGGCCAGCTCCTCCTGGGCGGTGCGGGCGCCGCGTACGGCGATGGTGACGTGGGCCGCGCTGGTCCTCTCCTTCGCTGCGGCGGTGGTGATGGTGGTCCACGCCGTCTCGGAGCCCGGCCATCTGCGTGAGCGGCCCGGTCGCTGGCTGGCCTGGGCATCGGCCGCCTCCCCGGCCGAGGGCGCAGCGGGGCACGACCAGGCGCTGCTTCTAGGCTCGCTCGCCGTGATGGCGGTGGCCTCCGTCGTCGGCGCAGGCTGGGTCCGGGCTGCGCGGATCCGGGCCCGGCATCGCGCGGTGCTCGCTGTGGCGAGCCGCCAGGATGCCGAGAACGACTGGTGCGTGGTGGAGGACAACCGCCCGGCTGTCTGGTGCGTGCCGGGCTGCGGGGGCCAGGTGGTGCTCACCCGTGGGGCGTTGCAGCGACTCGCGCCCGCTCACCGGGAAGCCGTCGTCGCCCATGAGCGGGCCCATCTGGCGGGTCGGCACCATCTGTGTGTGGGCGCCGCGAAGGCACTGGGCAGCGCTTTCAGTTGGCTTCCGCTCGCACGGCGGATGGCGCAGCAGGTGCCGGTCCTGGCCGAGATGGCTGCCGACGACGCGGCGCTGCGTCATTGCACACCCCGTGTCCTGGCGGAGGCGCTGTGCATCGTGGCCGGCGGCGGGACTCCGAGCGGCACGCTGGCCGCCGGATCCCAGGCGGCGGTGCAGCGGGTACACCGCCTGCTCCAGCCCACCGGCCCGCTGCCGTTCGCCGTCCGCGGCGCCTGGTGGGCGGCGCTTGCGGTGCTGCCGGTGGTGCCGGTTCTGCTCGCCTGTGGACCGTGAAGATCGGGTGGGGGTGGTTGCGTACCCCCACCCCCCATCTACTAAGTTACCTAGAGAGTGAGGTGGCGACAGTGCGCCTGCCAGAGCCTGCCCGCGCCCGCGGGGGACGCGTCACGCAGAAGGAGCTAGCTGCCCGATGGGAAGCCACCGAAAGCCGAGCCCCCCGAGCCGTGTCCGCGTCGCCGTCATGACCACCGCCGCAGCCGGCACGGTGATCCTAAGTTCGGCCACCGGTGCGCACGCCGAGCCCACACCCACGGTGGCGTCGGTCAAGGACCAGGTCGACAAGCTCAACAACGACGCTGAGGTCGCGACCGAGAAGTACGACGCTCTCAAGGCGAAGCGGGAGCAGCTCCAGGCCAGTGCCAGCCAGATGCAGGACCGGGTCGCCAGCGGCCAGGACAAGATGAACCAGCTGCAGACCCTGCTGGGCTCTGTCGCCTCCGCTCAGTACCGCAACGGCGGGATCGACCCCTCTGTCCAGTTGATGCTCAGTGCCAACCCCGACACCTACCTGCAGCAAGCCTCCGCCGAGAACCAGGTGACCGACACCACAACTGGCCTGCTCAAGCAGCTGCAGTCCGAGCAGCGCCGCATGGACCAGGACCGTGCCGAGGCGGCCGCCACCCTCGCCGAACTCGACACCAGCACCACCGCGCTGGCAGCTTCGAAGAAGGACATCCAGGACAAGCTCGCGCAGGCGCAGGCGCTGCTCAACAAGCTCAGCGCCGCCGACCGGGCGAAGGTCAACGGCCAGGACGCCGCCACCACCCGCGCTTCGCGCTCCGCGGACCGGCCGACCTACAACGGCCCGGCCACCGGCCGCGCCGCCGACGCGGTGCGGTTCGCCTACGCCCAGCTCGGCAAGCCGTACAGGTGGGGTGCCACCGGGCCTGACTCGTTCGACTGTTCGGGGCTGACCGGCGCCGCCTGGGCCGCGGCCGGCGTCTCGCTGCCCCGCGTCTCCCAGGACCAGTGGAACGCGGGCCAGCACGTGGCCCGGGCCGACCTGCAGCCCGGTGACCTGGTGTTCTTCTTCGGAGACCTCCACCACGTCGGCATGTACATCGGCAACGGCCAGATGATCCACGCCCCGCGCACGGGCGAAAATGTGATGATCTTGGATATGAGCGCCATGGACGGTTCCTACATGGGCGCCGTACGCCCCTGACGTCCGCTCGGGCAGTGCGACGAGGTCAGCTGGGCCGGTACCGCGACGTCGGTGCGATCTACTGCCTGATCCCGCATGTGCGGGCCGCCGACCAGACCGCTGTCGACCGCCAGGAGTCGACCTGCAGGGAGCTGGCGCACGGGGTCGGTGTACGGATCGGCGCGCGCCAGGTGTACGTGGACAACAGGGCCGCGGCCTGGCTCGAAGAGCGGAGCAGGCCGGCCTGGACGGCCATGCTGCATGCCGCACGCTTGGCCGAGTTCGGGCGCCTGTTCCTCTACGCGCCGGACCGGCTGCGGGTTTTGGGTCGGAGCTTCTGCGAACTGCTGGACGTCGCTGACGAGTTCGGCATCCTTCTGCACGGGATCGGCGACGGCCGGGACCTCAACGACCCGGCCGAACGGCAACTGATCCGCGAAGAGATCGCCCGGGCCGGCCGATCGGTGTCCTCGGCCTCGCTCGCCGCACGCTCAGCACACGCGAAGGCGGCGGCGGACGGCAAACCGCATGGCGGCGGGCGCCGCCCCTACGGCTACGAGGCGACCACGTACCGGCTCATCGAGGCGGAAGCCGCCACCGTCCGGGAGATCTACCGCCGATTCCTCGACGGATGGTCGCTGCGCGCGATCGCTCTGGACCTCAACGGGCGCAGTGTGCCGACCGTCGGTGGCGGTAAGTGGTCCACCTCCGGTATCGCCCGGATTCTCGACGCGCCGCGCTACGCAGGGCTGTGCGTCTTCCGAGGCGAGGTCGCGCGCACCGAGGACGGCACCGGCTACCTGATGGGCGCCTGGGAGCCGTGCGTGAGCATCGCCCAGTAGGAGCAGGTGCGGGAACTGCGCCAGACCCTGGCCCAGGCTGCCGCCGCCGCGAGTCGGCCGCGCCAGTCGTACCCGCTCACCGGGCTGGTGCAGTGCACGGCATGCGGCCATCACATGGTCGGCGAGGTGATCGGCGACTACCGCACCTACGCCTGCGGGTCCAAGAGCGGTGCAGTGCAGGGCCGGTGCACACGGCACATCGCGGCCCAATCGCTGGAGGCGTTCGTCGAGGAGGCGGCGATTCGGATCCTGGAGGCCATTGGCCCTGGCGGACTGGCCGTGGCTCCTGTCGCTGTTCCCGGATTCGCGGCTCTCCCCGGTGATGGACCGAGCGACCGGGCGACCCAGTTGGCGATCGCGGTGCGCCCGGTCGACGCGTTGGACGGTGTGGTCACAGGACCCATGGCCCGGTTCGCCTGGCGCCGTCTCTCGCTCGAGCGCAAGGCCGCCGCACTGAGCGTGCTGTTTCGCGTCATCAGGATCGGCCCCTCGTCGACTGCTCGAAGTGTCTTCGACCCCACCCGCATCGACGCGGTGCCGCACCCCTTCCACGGCGCCGCCGAGCAGCGCTGAAGGGTCAGCGGGCACTGCGGAAGAATGGCGGAATCGGCACCAGGCGGATCAGGACCGGACCAGGCGGGCGATGGCCGCCGACGCCTCCTCGACCTTGGCCTTGGCTCCGTCGCCGCCCTGTTCTATCGCGGCGGTCACGCAGCAGTTGAGGTGCTCGTCGAGCAGGGCGAGCGAGAAGGACTTCAGCGCGCTGGTCGCTGCCGAGACCTGGGTGAGGACGTCGATGCAGTAGGTGTCCTCCTCCACCATCCGCTGCAATCCGCGGATCTGACCCTCGATCCGGCGCAGGCGCTTCAACACGTCGTCCTTGTGGCCGCTGTAGCTTGCCATCTCTGTTGTCCCTTCTGGCCGTTCGGATCGCCGAGGCAGCAGCCCGGTCGGTGCGACGCGACGCCGGTGCGCCCGCCGACTCACGTCGGACGGGCGCCCCGGCTCCTTCTCCCCGTCTACGCGGCGGCCTTAAAGCCGCGCAGCCGCAGGCTGTTACTGACGACGAAGACCGAGGAGAAGGCCATCGCGGCGCCGGCGATCATCGGGTTGAGCAGGCCCGCGGCTGCCAGCGGTAGCGCGGCGACGTTGTAGCCGAAGGCCCAGAACAGGTTGCCCTTGATGGTGCCCAGGGTCCGGCGGGAGAGCCGGATCGCGTCGGCCGCCACCCGCAGGTCGCCGCGCACCAGGGTCAGGTCGGCCGCCTCGATCGCAGCGTCCGTACCGGTGCCCATGGCCAGGCCCAGGTCGGCCTGGGCGAGTGCGGCCGCGTCGTTGACGCCGTCGCCGACCATCGCCACGCTGCGGCCCTCGGCCTGCAGGGCCTTGATGACGGCGACCTTGTCCTCGGGCATTACCTCGGCGATCACGTCCTCGGGGGCGATGCCGACCTCGCGGGCGACGCTCTCGGCCACAGCCAGGTTGTCGCCGGTCAGCAGCACCGGCCGCAGGCCCAGGGCGCGCAGTCGGGTGATCGCTTCGGCGCTGGTGGGCTTGACGGTGTCCGCGACAGCCAGCACCGCGCGGGCCGCGCCGTCCCAGCCGACCGCGATCGCCGTGTGGCCGGCGACCTCGGCAGCGGCCTTGGCCTCGGCGAGGGCGGAGTCCAGCGGCTGTGCCCAGTCGGCCAGCAGGCTCTCGCGGCCGGCCAGCACCGCGTGGCCGTCCACCACGCCCTGCACTCCACGGCCCGGGATGTTCTCGAAGCCCTCGACCGCCGACAGCTCGCCGAACCGCTCCAGGGCAGCTGCGGCGATCGCCTGGGCGATCGGGTGCTCGGAGGAATGCTCCAGCGCGCCGGCAAGACGCAGCGCCTCCTCCTCCGACACACCGTCAGCGGTGTGCACCGCGATCAGTCCCATCGTGCCGGTGGTGACGGTGCCGGTCTTGTCCAGCACGATGGTGTCCACCTTGCGGGTGGTCTCCAGCACCTCGGGGCCCTTGATCAGTATGCCCAGCTGGGCACCGCGCCCGGTTCCGACCATCAGCGCGGTCGGGGTCGCCAGGCCCAGCGCGCAGGGGCAGGCGATGATCAGCACAGCAACGGCGGCGGTGAAGGCCGCGGTGGCGCTGCCGCCCGCGAGCAACCAGCCCGCCAGGGTGCCAAGCGCGAGCAGGATGACGACGGGGACGAAGACCGCGGAGATGCGGTCGGCCAAGCGCTGGGCGGCGGCCTTGCCGTTCTGGGCGTCCTCGACCAGCTTCGCCATCCGGGCCAGCTGGGTGTCCGCCCCGACCCGGCTCGCCTCGACCACCAGGCGGCCGCCGGCGTTGAGCGTCGCGCCGGTGACGCTGTCGCCCGGGCCGACCTCGACCGGCACGGACTCACCTGTCAGCATCGAGGCGTCCACGGCCGAGTTGCCCACGACCACCACGCCGTCGGTGGCGATCTTCTCCCCGGGCCGGACCACGAACCGGTCCCCGACAGCCAGCTCGGCGACCGGGATGCGGACCTCACGTCCGCCACGCAGCACCGCGACGTCCTTGGCGCCCAAGTCCAGCAGGGCGTGCAGGGCCGCGCCGGCCCGCCGCTTGGAACGGACCTCCAGCCAGCGGCCGAGCAGGATGAACGCGGTGACCCCGGCCGCCGCCTCCAGGTAAAGCGTCGAGGAGGCGCTCGCCCGGTCGGTGGTGAAGTCGAAGCCGTGCTTCATCCCCGGCATGCCCGCATCCCCGAAGAACAGCGCCCACACCGACCAGCCGAACGCGGCCAACGTGCCCAGCGAGACCAGGGTGTCCATGGTCGCGGCGCCGTGCTTCAGGTTGGTCCAGGCGGCCTTGTGGAACGGCCACCCGCCGTAGGCCACCACCGGGGCGGCCAGCGTGAGGGAGAACCACTGCCAGTTGCGAAACTGCAGCGCGGGCACCATGGCCAGCAGGACGACCGGTACCGCCAGTGCCACCGATATCAGCAGCCGCTGCCGCAGTACGGCCAGACCCTCGCCCCCACTCTCCACTGCGCCGGCCCGGCCGGCCGCGTCCGGGTCGGCCGACTGCTCCTGGCGAACCGGCTCGGGGACCTGCGCGGTGTAGCCGGTGTTCTCCACCGTGGTGATCAGGTCCTCGACCTGGACACCCTCGTGGAAGGTGACCTTGGCCTTCTCGGTGGCGTAGTTGACCGTCGCCTCCACGCCGTCCATGCGGTTGAGCTTCTTCTCGATCCGAGCCGCGCAGGAGGCGCAGGTCATGCCGCCGATCGCGAGTTCGACTTCGGTGACGGGTGGAGCGGTGGTCATCATGCCTCCGTAGGTAGAGCCCGATGAGGAAGGTTTCGGGGGCGGGTACCGGCCCGGCCTCCGTTGGGTGGCCGGGCGGTCCGGCGGGTCAGGCGCGGCCGACCAGCTCGTAGCCGGCGTCGTCGACCGCGCCGCGGACGGCCGCGTCGTCGAGCGCATAGGTCGAGCCGACCGTGACCCGGCCGGTGGCGACGTCGACCTCGACGCCGGTAACGCCGTCGAGCGCGGTCACCGCCTTGGTCACGGCCTCCTTGCAGTGGCCACAGGTCATGCCCTGCACCTCGTAGACGGTGGTCAGGGCGGCGGAGCCGGCCTCCGGAGCCTGGGTGGTGGAGCAGGTGCCTTCAGTGCCGCAGCAGGACATCGCGGGTTCCTCCGATAACGAGTGACTCATACCCTCGGGGGGTAACTGGTTCCCCTGTATACCCCCCCGGGGTACTGTCTGCAAGTAGAGACCATCCGGGCGGCGACACGCGGGTGATCCGGGGAGGGCGACGGCCCACAGCGGTGCCCCAGAGTGGGTACGCGGCGGTGGCCGGCGCTACACGACGACGGAGGAAGCAGGACCGATGCACGCCATTCTTCACGCGCTGTCCATCACGGGATCGATGACCTGGGAGATCACCTGGGCCCTGATCCTCGGCTTCGCCCTGTCAGCCATTGTGCAGGCGGTCGTGCGCAGATCCACGATCGTGCGGCTGCTGGGCGACGACCGTCCCCGCACGCTGGCGGTGGCCTCCGCGCTGGGCATGGCGTCCTCGTCCTGCTCCTACGCCGCCGTCGCGCTCGCCCGCTCGCTCTTCCGCAAGGGCGCGAACTTCACCGCCGCGATGGCCTTCGAGATCGCCTCCACCAACCTGGTCGTCGAGCTCGGCGTGATCCTGGCACTGCTGATGGGCTGGCAGTTCACAGCGGCGGAGTTCGTCGGGGGGCCGATCATGATCGTGCTGCTCGCGGTCCTGTTCCGACTCTTCCTGCGGTCCAAGCTGCTGCGCGAGGCACGCGAGCAGGCCGAGCACGGGGTCGCCGGGTCGATGGAGGGCCACGCCGCGATGGACATGTCCGTCCAGCGCGAGGGCTCCTTCGGCCGCCGGCTGTTCTCGGGCGAAGGCTTCACCTCGGTCGCGCACGTCTTCGTCATGGAGTGGGCCGCGATCCTGCGCGACCTGGTGATCGGCCTGCTGGTGGCCGGGGCCATCGCCGCCTGGGTGCCGGACTCCTTCTGGCACTCCTTCTTCTTCGCCGGCCACCCGGTGGCGTCCAAGATCTGGGGCCCGATCATCGGTCCGATCGTCGCGGTGATCTCCTTCGTCTGCTCGATCGGCAACGTGCCGCTGGCAGTGGTGCTCTGGAAGGGCGGGATCAGCTTCGGCGGGGTGGTCTCCTTCATCTTCGCCGACCTGCTGATCCTGCCGATCCTCAACATCTACCGGAAGTACTACGGCCTTAAGATGGCCGCCTTCATCGCCGCGACCTTCTACGCCGCGATGGTCGTCGCCGGCTACGTGGTGGAGTTCGCCTTCGGCGGCCTCGGCCTGATCCCCGACCAGGCCGACGCCAAGATCCCGATGGAGGGCGTGACCTGGAACTACACCACCTGGCTCAACATCGCCTTCCTGCTGCTGACCGCCGCGCTGATCATCCGCTTCTGGCGCACCGGAGGCCCGGCGATGCTGCGCATGATGGGCGGATCACCCGACACCGCCCACACCGGACACGACCATCGCGCAGCGCCTGAACAGCACGCAGGGCACGACCAACACGACGGGCATGCGGGGCACGACCACGGCGCCGACACGGAGCAAGGCCCTGGGCATGCCACCCACCATCACACGGTTCATGGCCCAGCAGACGAGCCCGGGACCGGGGACACGCACCACCACTGATCCGTCGCGCCGAACCGCAGGGCCGCCGCGAGGACCTACCCGGAGCGCACCGGTGCCGACTCGTGATGGGCTGCGAGGCGGCCGGTGCACCGGATCGGAGATCGCCCGACGGCCGACTCCTATTCGAGATGCCCGTGCGTGGACATCGTACGGATGTCCGCCCGGTAGCCCGTGCGGGGCGGATTCGCTGAGATCTGTGCTCCGGTCGCGTCCGCGGTGGCAGGCTGGGCGGCATGTCGCTCGTCTCTGCGCTGATCTACCGGCGCCGCAGTGCCCTGGTGGGTCGGCTCGTCCAGGAGGTCCTGGCGCTGTACGGCGTGGAGGTCCCGGCTGCCGTCGAGATCGGACCCGGCCTGAAGGTGTTCCACCGCGGGTTCGGCACGGTGGTCCACCCGTTCACCACCATCGGCGCGAACGTGACGATCTACAACGGGGTAACACTGGGCCGGGCCGACCCGTGGGTTCCGCAGGAGGCGAGCGCCATGGAACGCATCGTCATCGAGGACGGCGTCTGCCTGTGCGCCGGGGCGAAGGTCGTCTGCAAGCAGGGTGTGCTGACGATCGGTCGGGGCACGGTGCTGGGGGCCAACGCTGTCCTGACCACCTCGACCGGACCCGACGAGATCTGGGCCGGCGTCCCCGCGCGCAGGATCGGGCACCGCATCCCCCTCTCCGAGGCGGGAGCCACGGCGTGACGCCGCCCTCCGTATCGGTCGCGCGCGTTCGTCGTGGAGTTGGCCGCGACCCGCGCGAGCTGGGGCCCACTGCAGCTCGGTGGCCGCTGGCTGCGGCCGGACGCCGCCGCCACCGTCACCGCCCTTGCCGCGCTGACCGGCAGCACGCCGATGCTGGTGACCGGCGACAACCCGCGCGCCGCCGCCCGCCTCGCGGCCGAGGTCGGCATCACCGATGTCCGCGCCGGGCTGCTGCCCCAGGACAAGCTCAAGGCCGTCCAGGAGCAGGAGAAGGCCGGGCGCAAGGTGCTGGTGATCGGCGACGGTGTCAACGACGCCCCCGCGCTGGCCGCCGCGCACACCGGCATCGCGATGGGCCGGGCCGGTTCGGACCTCGCCCTGGAGACCGCCGACGCCGTCGTCGTCCGCGACGAACTCGCCACCGTCCCGACCGTGGTGGCGCTGTCCCGGGCGGCCCGGAGGCTGGTGGTGCAGAACCTGGTGATCGCCTCGGTGTTCATCACCGGCCTGGTCGTCTGGGACCTGGTCGGCCACCTGCCGCTGCCGCTCGGCGTCCTGGGCCACGAGGGCTCCACCGTGATCGTCGGCCTCAACGGCCTGCGGCTGCTGCGCGAGGTCGCCTGGAAGCGGGCCGGCGCGGAAGGCGCCAAGTGAGCAAGCGCAAAAGCCGAGCCGCCTCCGCGACGAAGGCGGGGGCGGCCCCCTGCACGGTCACGGTCTGCCGCGGCTGCTGCTGCGGCACCCCCAAGGTCCCCGGCCTCGACCACCGCGCCCAGCTCACCGACCTGCGCGCGTCCCTGGCCGGCGTCGCCAACGTCCGACCCACGGACTGCCTGGACGCCTGCGAGCAGGCCAACGTCATCGTCGTCCAGCCATCCGCCGAGGGGCGCAGGGCCGGCGGTCGCCCCGTCTGGCTGGGTTTGGTCAACGACCCCGACGCGGCGGCGGACATCACCGCCTGGGTCAAGGCCGGCGGCCCCGGCCTGGTCGACCCGCCCGACATCCTCGACCTCTACGCCTTCGCCCCGTCCCGCCGCATACGACAGGCGCTGGACGACTGAACTCCCTGCTCTGAGAGCCGCCGTCGCATCGCGCGGCGGCGGCCCTTAGCACGTCGTGGCGGCGGCACCGCTGCCCGGGGCGAGCAGGACCGGGGACACCCGCAGCGCCTTCAGCCACTGACAGCAAGTCAGCCTCGGCGGCGGGCAGCCGGATCCTGGGCGGCGACGTGCCGGGCGACCGCGTCGACACCGGGGCGGGCGTACCGCTCCAGCGACCGGACGCAGGCGTGCCGGCAGTGGGCCAGCTGGGCCAGCAGCGTCGGCGTGCTGGTGCCGTTCTCCGCGTCGTGGGTGGGTGAGCACGCGGTGCCACCAGCGGTGCAACATCCAGCCCTGCGGGTCGGCCCGCTGGCCGGGCCGGGCGAGCGGGTTGGCCCACCTGCAGCCGCACGACTGAGGCTTGCGGCGCGGCCGGTCAGCCGCGAAGGGGGGCTGCAGTCCGGGTCGGCGGCGTGCCGGGGAGGCGGCCCGCACGGACAGATCTGCGGCGGAATGCACCATAGGGGCCGTTCACGGCCTCAGCGCCGCTCAGGAAGCCCTGCGGACGGGGCTGCCCGGAACTGCGGGGGAAGGGCCTGGTCGACGCGGGCCGCGGCCTCCGGCTCGCACCGGCCGAGATCCTGACGGGTGGCCAGGAGCAGCGACAGGGTCCGCCCGGTTTCGTCGTCGACGGGAAAGGTGGCGTTGGGGTATCGCTGGGCGAACGCGACGATCACCTGGGCGTCGTGCGCGAGTTCGGGCCGGGCCGTGGCTCCGGTCTGGGGTGCGCAGTGATCGGCGATGTCGTGCATCGCGTCGTGCACGCGCTGCACGTCGGCGGCCGGGGCGTGCTGAGCGGACCTGTCGCCTGGGGGATCGTGACCGTGGCGCTTTGGCCGCTTGTGCTGCTGGGGCCGTCCAGCAGGGCCGCGCCGCCGAGGCAGAAGAGCACGGCAGCTGCGGCCGACAGCAGCAGTAGCGCCGAGAGTGTCTTGGAGGTTGTCACGCCGTTGGCGTCCAGCTCGCGCCGGCATCGGTGCTGCGGAAGGTGCGGGCGCTCTGGCCCTCCAGCACGCCCGCGTACAGGGTGCGACCGCTCGCATCGTAGGTGAGCGCACTGGTGTCCTTGGGCAGGTCGATCGGCCGCCAGGTGGCGCCGCCGTCGGAGCTGGCCTGTGCGCCGTCCATGCCGACGGCGATGAGCTGCCGGGTGTCGCTCGGGTTCCATGCGACGGCCATCGCTCCCACCGGGCCGCCCAGCGACTTCCAGGTGAGTCCGCCATCGCTGCTGGTCGCCAGTGCGGCGGACAGGTCGGGGGTGATCAGCCGGGCGGGGTCCTTGGGATCGACCAGGATGGTGCCCATGAACGTGCGACCCGCCTGGGCGTTGCGCACCTGCCAACTGCGGCCGCCATCGGTGGACGCCATTAGCCCGGACTTCGGCGAGGCGAGATAGACCGTCGTTCCGGTGCCGCCCAGCGCGTGCACGTCGGCCACCGCACCGGCGCCGGTGGCCTTGGTGAACGTGGCCCCTGCGTCGGTGGACCGGTACAGCCCCGGGTGTCCGCCCACCAGTACCGCGTCCGGGGTCGAGGCCCACCCCATCGCGTCCGCACCGTGGAGCGAGGGGACCTGTTGCCACTGGTGGCCGCCGTCGTGGGAGACCGCGACGGCGGCGTGACCCCCGACGAAGAGCGCGTCCCCTACCGCCTGGACGGTGTGCAGGTCACCGCCCACCTCGGGAGCCGCAGCCGAGGATCCCGCGGTCGTAGCGGACGAGCCGCTGCCTCGGGTGGCGAAGAACGCCCCGCCTGCGGCAACCGCCACCACGGCGACGGCCGCACCCGCCCACCAGGTCCGGCGCCACGCCCGTGCCCGTTCCACCGCCGCGCGCCGCTCCTGGACTGCGTTGTCGTGGCTCCCGGTCGACGAGGACCGAGTGGTCTTGGCCATGGAAGGGCACTCCTTGGGACACCTGAGGGGCCGAGTGGTCGGCAAGATCGCGGCGAACCCCGCCAAGAGGCCGGCCCGAACGGCGGATCGCCGTCCCGCCAAGAATACTAATTGCCTTCGTAGATGGTGCGTGTGGGGCTGGTTGGGGCAGCCCCGCGGCGGTCCTCCCCAGCGCCGTCACCCAGCGGGCGGCGGCTCTATCGCCGAGCGCTACCGCCCCGTGAACCCAGCAGGACCTGACCGCCCAGGTACCGCTCCACGCCGCTGCGCCGACCGAGCGCCTCGGCTGTGACCCGAAGCCTCCTCGGCGGCGTGGAGCGTACTCGCCAGACCGTGGTCCGCACGGCGGGCGCCGAAGCGCCGTGCCGACGCGCCGCCTACCGAAGGACGCTACCCCCAGGGGGTACAGTGATCCGGGTGAGCATCCTGACCGTGGCCCCAGTGAGCCGCCGGTCCGTGCCCCAGCGGCCCGGACCGGGGCGGGCAGCTGCCCGGTCGATGCCCGTTCGCGCGGGGCTCACCCGCGGGGCGGCCGGACTACTCGTACTGTTCGTGGCGCTTCTTGGACTGCTCGCCCATCACTCGCTCAGTGCCGAGATGGCGATGCCCCCGAAGGCTGTCGGCATCGGGAGCATGGCCGCCATGGCGGCGCCGGTGGAACCGTCCGCCGACGCGGCGATGCCCATGGTGCACACCGCGCAGCCCGCGACCTTGGGCGTGGTCCTGCACGCGTCCATGGACGACTCGTCATCGTGCAGCGGGCACCAGCACTGCGTGGGCACCCCCCAGCAGAACAAGCCGTTGACCCCGCACCTGCCGGCAGGTGCCGCTCCCATCAACGCACCTCAACCGGCCTGCCTGTCGGCCTCACACGGATTCCCCTCCAGGTCGGGCGCGCCCCCGCCGGACCTGTCGAAACTGTCGGTCTCTCGCACCTAGGACCCGGCGGAGCGGGCCCCTCCCCGGACCCGCTCCGCCGCTCGGCCCGCCCTCGCGCGTTAGCGACGCGCCCTTGCGACGACGAGAGACAGTTCCCATGACGATGATCAACCGCCGCTCCGTCCTGCTGGCCGGACTCGGCCTGGCCGGCTCGGGAGCGCTGGCCGCCTGCTCCAGCAGCAACGCCTCCTCCAGTTCTCCTTCCCTGCTCAGCCCTTCCAGCAGCCCCATCGCCCAGGCCGAGAGCAAGCGCCGCAGCACGGGCCGGGAGAAGGCGGTGACGCTGACCGCCACCGCGGGATCCATGGACCTGGGCGGCAGGAGCGTCCAGACCTGGCTGTACGGCGACCTGCCGCAAGGCGGCCTGCGCCTGTCCGCCGGTGACACCCTGGTCGCCACGCTGAACAACCACCTGCCGGCCGCGACCTCGATCCACTGGCACGGACTGGCCTTGCGCAACGACATGGACGGCGTCCCGCCGGTCACCATGCGCCCGGTGCAGGCCGGCGCGAGCTTCACCTACCGCTTCGTGACCGAGCAGCCCGGCACCTACTGGTTCCACCCGCACACCGGGGTCCAGCTCGACCGCGCTCTCTACGGCCCGCTGATCGTCGAGGACCCGAAGGAGCCGCTCTCCTACGACGCCGAATGGGTCGTGGTCCTGGACGACTGGCTCGACGGCGTCACCGGCACCCCTGACCAGGTCCTGGCCGAGCTGCGCAAGGGCATGGGCGGCATGGACATGAGCGCCGCCCCGTCGTCGTCGAGCGCAATGGACATGAACGGCATGGGCGGCATGGACATGGGAGGCGGCGCGTCCCCCTCGCCGTCCGGCGGCACGGCCGGGATGTCGAACTTCATGCTGATGGGCGCCACCAGCAAGCTGCTGGGCGTCGACGCCGGGGACGTCAACTACCCCTACCACCTGGTGAACGGCCGGCTTGCCACCGCACCGGACGTCTACCAGGCCAAGCCCGGCACCCGGGTAAGGCTGCGGATCATCAACGCCGGCGGCGACACCGCCTACCGCCTGGCCCTCGGCGGCCACCGGATGACCATCACCCACACCGACGGCTACCCCGTGCAGCACGAGGACGTGGACGCGCTACTTCTGGGGATGGGAGAGCGCTACGACGTCCTCGTCACGCTGAAGGACGGCGTCTTCCCGCTGACCGCGCTGGCCGAGGGCAAGAACGCCGCCGGCATGGCACTGGTGCGCACCGGCTCCGGCGCCGCCCCCGCGCCCACCACCAGGCCCGTCGAGCTGGACGGCCGCCTCCTGCGCTCCACCGACCTGCGCGCCGACGACTCCGCCCAGCTGCGGGCGAAGAGGGTCGACCGGACGCACCGGATCGAGCTGACCGGCGGCATGGCCAAGTACGACTGGGCGCTGAACGGCAAGCCCTTCGACATGAACAACCCCACCGCCAACCCGTTCACGGTCAGCAGCGGCGAGCGGGTGCGCCTGCAGTTCGTCAACAAGACCACCATGTGGCACCCCATGCACCTGCACGGCCACACCTTCCAGGCCGGCGGCCAGGGCCCGCGCAAGGACACCGTCATCGTGCTGCCCGGCGCCACGGTCGAGTGCGACTTCGACGCCGACAACCCCGGCCAGTGGCTGACGCACTGCCACAACCTGTACCACGGCGAGACCGGGATGATGGGCCTGGTCGCCTACACCGGCTGAGCCACGCGGCACCGCCACCCACCAGCCCGCCCGAGAACAGGAAGGACGACCCGGCTGTGCGCACTGACGATCCGGCACGCAGTCGGCCGTGGACCCGGGCGGCGGCGATGTTGGCGGTGGTGCTCGGGCTGATCCTGATGCATGGCAATCCGGCTGCGGCAGCCGGCGGGTGCCACGGCACCATGTCCTCACCGGCCGTCACAGCCGGCACGACGATGCGTCAGGCTTCTGAGCCCGTAGCCGCGGTCCGCCCACGGGCGCCCCTCCTCTCACTGGGCTCGGCGACCTGGGAGTCGTCGTCGGCGATGGACGGGACCCTGTGTGTGTCCACGTCCGCGCGGGGCGGCCCTTTCCTCCCGCCCGCAGGTCTGCTCGCGGCACTCTTCGTGATCCTTCTGGCGGCTCCGGTTCTGCGGCTCGTGTCCGCAGCGGCGGGTGTCCGCCGCCGAGGTCCGCCGGTCGGCGGACGGGGCGTCCTGCTCCTGGTGTGCGTGATGCGGAACTGAGGAACGCCGCCGCGCCCTCGTTCCGGAGGGGCGGCGCCGTGTCCTGCCGATCCGCGCGTGATTCAGTCGCGCTCACCTTGAAGGAAGATCATTCATGTCTGCTTCCCGCCTGCCTGTCCGCCGCCGTACCGCCGCCGTGGCCGTGGTCACCGCTGCGCTCGCCCTGACGCTTGCGGCCTGCGGCTCCTCCGGCTCCCCCATGCCGGGGATGAGTGGTGGCTCGATGTCCCCCAGCTCCCCCTCGGTGAGCCCGTCGTCCTCGCCGAGTCCGATGCCGTCGATGAGTTCCTCGCCGACCAGCCCGATGCCCTCCATGAGCGGCATGGACATGAGCGGCATGCCCGGCATGCCCGGCATGCCGAGCAGCTCCGCTTCCGCCGGATGACAACGAGAGTCCGCTGAGAGCCGCTCGCGACGCACCCGCCACGATGGAGGGGCATCGCGAGCGGCTCGACCGCAGGACGAGGCGGCCCGGAGTTCCCGAAACGCGACAGTTCACCCGTAAGTAGTCAAAGAATTACAGAGAGGCACATTTCATCTACGATCACTGCCATGGGATCGTGTCAGGGACGGCAGCGGACGGCGCGCACGCTCGCCGCCGCCGTACTGGCCGTCCTGGCCCTGCTTACCGTGGGGCACGCACTGCTGTGCGCGCACTCTTCGGGCTCCGAGTTCCGACTGGCGGGACTGGCTGAGACATCCGCGGGGCCCGTCACTGATGTCTCGGGCGCGGGCTCCCATGCCGCCCCTGTCGACGGCCGCGCCTTCGCGGCTGGGTGCCACGAAGGCGGAGTCGAGTGCTGTGAGCCTGCCGACAGCCCGGCTGATCTTCGAGCCGCCGCGGGCGGCCCAGCCGTGCCGACGCTGATCGCGCTGGCCTGGCTCCTCGGCGCACTGCCCGGCTCCCGCCGTTCTCAACCCTCTGCTCTTCGCCGCACCGGACCGCCCGGCATGGTCGGCCCATGCGTCCTCTCCCTCACCTGCGTCAGTCGCACCTAAGCCGGCCCGCTGCCGACCCGGATTCCGGGCGGCAGCTCTCGGCCCGCCCTCTGCAAGCACATTGACGCTCGGCGCTCCCGCACAACGGGGCCCGGAAGGACGCACACTCATGAGCACCACCGTGCGCGGTTCCACCCGCGCCAACCCCTACCCCTCGCCCATCGCCCACGACCTGCCCCAACCTGCCGGAGCACCCCGCAACACCCCCTCCGAACTGGTCGGCAACACCCCCGTCCTTTGGATCGCGCAGCCGCTCAGCTCTGCCCCACGCGGGTTCTGGGCGAAGCTGGAGGGCGCCAACCCCGGGGGTATCAAGGACCGCCCCGCCCTGCACATGGTCGCCGCCGCCCGCAGCCGCGGCCAGCTCCTGCCCGGGGCGCCCATCGTGGAGTCCACCAGCGGCACGCTCGGCCTCGGCCTCGCCCTGGCGGGCGCCACCTACGGCCATCCGGTCGTCCTGATCACCGACCCGGGCATCGAGCCGCTGATGCTCCATCAGCTCCGGGCCCTGGGGGCCCGGGTCGAGACCGTGGCCGAGCCACACCCGCTCGGCGGCTGGCAGGAGGCACGCCGTACCCGCGTCCGAGAGCTACTCCACGACACGGCGAACGCCTGGAGCCCCGACCAGTACAACAACCCGGACAACGCGGCCGCTTACACCGGCCTCGCCCTGGAACTGGTCTTCCAGCTCGGCCGGATCGACACCCTCGTCGCAGCCGTCGGCACCGGCGGCCACTCGGCGGGAACCGCCCGCGCTCTGCGCAAGTTCTTCCCCGAACTGCGCCTGGTCGGCGTCGACTCCATCCACTCGACCATCTTCGGCCAGAGCGCCGGGCCGCGGCTGATGCGCGGGCTGGGCAGCAGCATCCACCCCGGCAACGTCGACCACGCGGCCTTCGACGAGGTGCACTGGGTCGCACCCCACGAGGCGGTGTGGACCTGCCGCCGCCTGGCCCGCCACCACTGCGCCAGCGGCGGCTGGAGTGTCGGCGCGGTCGCCCTGGTGGCCGGCTGGCTGGCCCAGACCCAACCGCCCGGCGAGCGGATCGCCGCGATCTTCCCCGACGGCATGCTCCGCTACTGGGACACCATCTACAGCGACGACTACTGCCGCTCCCACGACCTGCTCGAGCGACCCCCCGCGCGGGAACCCGACGAGATCGCTACCCCGGACGAGCGCACCGTCGAGCGGTGGACCCGCTGCACCCGCGTCACACCACCACCCGGATCCCGCGCGGGCCAACCCGTGACGACCAGCGCGACGGGGGCCCGCCGGTGAGCGCCGCGATGGCCGGTTTCCGGTCCTTCAGCGCACCGGTGCGCCTGCTGATGGTCCAGCAGTTCACCATCAACACCGCCTTCTACATGCTGATGCCCTACCTGGCCGCCCACCTCGCCGGCGGACTCGGCATGGCGGCCTGGGCGGTCGGGCTGGTGCTCGGCGTGCGCAACCTCAGCCAGCAGGGCATGTTCCTCGTCGGCGGCACGCTCGCCGACCGGCTCGGCTGCCGCCGCATGATCATCGCGGGATGCGTGCTGCGCACCGCCGGCTTCGCTCTGCTGGGCCTCGCCGACACCCTGCCCGCGCTGGTGGCCGCGTCGGCCGCCACGGGATTCGCCGGTGCGCTCTTCAACCCGGCCGTGCGGGCCTACCTGGCCGAGGCGGCCGGCGAGCGGCGGGTGGAGGCGTTCGCGCTGTTCAACGTCTTCTACCAGACAGGTATGTTCGCCGGGCCGCTGATCGGCCTGGCCCTGCTGGCCTGGGACTTCCAGGCCGTCTGCACGGTGGCGGCGCTGCTCTTCCTCGCGCTCACCGCGGTGCAGCTGCGGATGCTGCCCGACCTGCCCATCGTCCCCGCTGAGAAGACCGGGGCCCGCGGGGTGCTCGCCGACTGGCGCACCGTTGTCTCCAACCGGCCGTTCCTGCTCTTCTCCGCAGCCATGATCGGCTCCTACGTGCTGTCGTTCCAGGTGTACCTGGCGCTGCCCCTGGGGGCCGAGCACACCGCCCCCGGGCGCGGGGCCGCGGTCACCACCGTGCTGTTCGCCGTCTCGGCGGCCATCGCGGCGCTCGGCCAGGTGCGGATCACCGCGTGGGCCAGGAAGCGGTGGTCGCCGACCCGCTCCCTGGTCTACGGGCTGGCGGTGATGGCCGCAGCCTTCCTGCCACCGCTCACCGGGGACCACGTCCTGTCCCGCTCGGACACGCCGTCGCACTGGGTGCAGGCGGTGGGCCCGCTGATCGCCACCGCCGCGCTGATCGCCGTCGCCACCACGCTGGTGTACCCGTTCGAGATGGACACCATCGTCTCGCTGTCCGGCGGCCGGCTGGTAGCTACGCACTACGGGCTGTACAGCACCGTCACGGGCCTTGGGATCACTGTCGGCAACCTGGCGACCGGCGCACTCTGGGACGCCTGCGCAGCCGCCGGCCACCCGCGGCTGCCGTGGCTGGCGCTGACCGCCGTCGGCATCCTGTGCGCGGGCGCCGTCGCGCTGCTTGCCCGCTCCGGGGCCCTGGAAGGCAGCCGCCCCGAGGTCCTCGCAGCGGCCTGAAACACCGACACGAGCCGCGCACCTCGGGACGGCCTGTCAGCCCCCGGCCAGTGCCGGCTTCGGCGCCCCGACCGGCACAGGCGCGGTCAGCGGTTGACCGCGCTGACGGTGCCGGCCTGCCAGCGCTGTCCGTAGCGCGTGCGGCCGGGCGGCTTGTAGACCGACAGCGCCGTCGCCACCAGCAGGGCCAGCAGGGCGACACCGGCTTCAACCACCAGTTGGACCCGCAGGCCGTGCAGTTCCCCGCCCGACCACGTCGCTCCGGCGGCCGCACGAGCGATGGAGCCGATCGGCCCCATGTGCACCAGCAGCACGAGCGTGGACAGCACGGTGATCACGAGCTTGATCGCCACCCAGTAGTACCGCACCAGGCCCCAGGAGGTGCCGAGCGAGGACACCACGCCGGTGCCCAGCGAGGCGAAGCACAGCGGCACGATGACGAACCAGCCGACCAGCCCCATCACCAGGTAGGCGGAGCGCACCAGTTGGGCGTCCGTACTGGTCAGGCCGGCGACGGCGAGCGCCAGGAAGACGGCGACCGCGCCGACCCAGCCGACCGAGACCGTCACGTGCGCGGTGAGCGCCAGTTTGCGCACACGGGGCGTCATGGCCATCAGTGGCGCCCCGCCATGCCGCCCATGCTGCCGGCCAGGTGCACGATCAGGAACACCACGACCAGGACGCCGGCGGCGATCCCGAACGCGTTCACCCAGCGGGGCCGGGTGCCGACCGCGCTGCGGCCAGGGTCTCGACCGGTGCTCGTGCTGTCGCCATGGCCGGGCGAGGGGGGCAGGTCAGACATGTGCGTGTCCTCCGTCGCGTGCGGGTATCGGGAAGTGCATGGCGGCAGCTTTTGCGATACAGACTGTCTCTGTCAAGTCATGGTGTCACGACCCCGGCGCCCCGTATGCTGGGGTGGTGCCGAAGCTGTGGAACGAGACCATCGAGGCGCACCGCCACTCCGTGCGCGACGCGATCCTGGACGCAACGGCTGCCACGGTTGCGCGCGACGGGCTGCTCGCGGTCACGATGTCGCGCATCGCCCAGGAGACCGGCATCGGACGGGCGACCCTGTACAAGTACTTCCCGGACGTCGAAGCCATCCTGACCGCCTGGCACGAACGCCTGGTCACCGCGCACCTGCAGCAGCTCACCGCCGTCCGCGACGGGGCCACCGGAGCCGGCGAGCGGCTCGAAGCCGTGCTGACGGCGTACGCGCTCATCTCCCATGAGAGGCACGAAGGTCACGGGAGCGAACTCGCGGCGCTGCTCCACCAGGGCGAGCACATCGCTCGAGCACATCAGCAGCTCAGGGACCTCGTTCGCGAGCTGATCACCGACGGCGCGAAGGCCGGCGACCTGCGCGAGGACGTCGCACCGGACGAACTCGCGGCCTACTGCCTGCACGCCCTCTCGGCGGCCAGCAGCCTGCCCTCTGGCGCGGCGGTTCGACGACTGGTCGCGGTCACGCTGGCGGGGCTGCGCCCGCAGGCCACAGCCATCGAATCCTTCATCGGGCACGGTGGCGTCGCGCCCCAGGATCGGCACCGGCACGACCAGCACCATCGGCACAGCGCCCACTGAGTACTGGGTCGACGTCGAAGACACGCCGGTTGCCCGCTCCGCGTCGCCCGGCGCGACGCCGCCGCTCGGCAAGGACCACAGCCCGGTTGGTCGAACGACGGTAACGACAACACCCCGACGCCGAACGGGAACGCGATCCACGACCAGCGTCGGGCCGCGGCAGGCAGCAACATCGATGCGGCAAGCGGTGGCTCGGCATCCGACCCGTCCACCCGCTCCGCCTTGGGCTGCGGCCACCGCGACGAGCAAGCTGATAAACCGTCATCCCACCGAGGCGTCCGGCCGGAGCAGCGTCTGCGGCCGGACACCCCGGTGTTCGTTGGCTCGGAAGCCTTGTTCTGCGGCCGCAGCCGAGCGGAGGTGGGCGCGCCCGCTCAGGCGCCGGTCCGTACAGCGCAGGTGCCCGCGGGGGAGAGGACGAAGGTCGCGAGGGTCTGGCCTCCCGCCGTCACCGTCACTGCAGCGCCGCACACCTTCTCGAGCGGCCCCAGCCCGTCCTCCCCGCTGGAGGGGCAGGTGCCGGTACAGGTCCTGCTCCAGGCGAGGACCCGGTACCGCCCGCCAGGCAGCTGTCGGGTCAGGGCTATCGGCCGGTCCGGGTACCTGCTCTCGACCACCGCCTTCCCGTCGGCGGCTTCAACCCTCGTGTACCACAGGGTGCGTGGCAGCGCCGCGCCGTCCTGGGCGAGGGCGAGGGTGCCGCCCTCAGAGGGCTGCGACAGCGTCGCGGCCTGCTTCTGCGCGACGGGAGAGGCGCTGCTCCGCTCGGTCTGCGGTTGGCCGCCGCAGCCGGCGAGGAGCACGGCTGCGGCGGGCACCAGGAGGGCGAGTTTGTTCACTGCACCCAGTCGATCATCGTGACGACGTTACCGGTCTTGACCAGGCTCGTGTTCCGGCTGGACGAGGGCGCCGGGGTGGACGCGTCGTCGTGGCTGCCGTAGATGGTTGCCAGCTGGTCGTAGTCGTGCTGGTTGGGGTGCTGGCTGGGGCCGGGGTCGCTCGCGTACTCCATGCAGGTGCCGAGGTTGGGGGCGCTCGGGTCTGCGCTCTGGTGGCCGAGGCCGAAGGTGTGGCCGACCTCCTGGCACATCACCCGCTGCCGTTCTGCGGCGCTGGCGCCGGCCAGGTAGCTGTCGTTCATCTTGGCGCTGGCCTGGTTGATGTGCGTCCCGTCAGCGGTGTCGATCGAGGCGAGGCCCGACCAGCCGGTGTTGCCGTAGGCGTAGTTGCAGACCTGGACGGCGCCGAGCGGCATGGCGCAGTCGCTGCGGTTCGCGTCGTCGGCCGAGCCGGTGACGAGGGTGTTCTTGAGGTAGTCGCTCTGGTTCCAGTCGCTGTTGGCGCTGGTGAGGCTGTCGCTCCAGTCGGAGGTGACGCTGCTGGTGATGTTCAGCTGGACGGCGCCGGTGCGTGCCCAGTGGTAGTTGCCCCAGCTGTGGTCAGCCAGGGCCGGGCCGGTGCTCAGCGCGAGCAGCCCGCCGGCGGCGAGTACGGCAGCGCCTATTCGCGTGATCCTCATGGGATCGGGTCCTTCCGATGTGGGGATGTGGGGGCGTCAGGCGTCCGGTGGGTGCGAAAGCCTGACGAGTGCCTGGCAAATCACTGGGAAGAAGTGATTTCGGCAGGGCAGAACCTACGCGGTGTGATATGGGCACGACAAGCGCTTCGCGAAGAATTCTCCACCGAGCCGCGATCAGCAGGCGTGCTCCTCGGGGAAAGTGACGTACCGTCACATATGGTGGGAACGCAGCCTGGACTTCGCCGCACATCCCTGACCTGGAGGGAACCGCGCGCGAGTGGCTCTCGTCCAAGCGGCATGCCTACTGTCTCCGCGCGCCCGGCCATCGTCACGGCAGTCCTGGCCGCCGGACTCCTTCTGGGAGCTGCCGGGCCTGCTCAGGCCTCCTGCGTCTCGGCGACGCCACCACCGTCGCCGTACCGGTTCACCGGCACAGTGCTCTCAACCGCCGACCAGGGACGAGCGGCCCAGGTCAAAGCCGATGACGGGCGGACCGTCGAGGTCGACGGCTCACCCTCCTCAACGGGAGCCACCAGCGTGGACCGCACCTACAGCGTGGGCCTGCGCTACGAGTTCCACCCGCTCAACTCCTCGAGCCCCTACCACGACAATGCCTGCACGGCTACCCGGGTCGTGCAGGCGTCGGAGCAGGGCGGCCCTGCGCCCGCGGACGCCCGCACGGACGGCCTGGCCGTGGCCCATGCCGATCGCTCCAACGGGCATACGAAGCTGTGGACTTCAGCAGCGATCGGTGGCCTGGTGGTCGTCGCGCTGGCCGCCGTCGCGCTGGCCAGGCAACTCGGGAACTCCGACGCCGGCTGAACAACGTGCGGAAGCCTCCCACCGTCCACCGCTCACCGCCTGGGGGGCACCGGCCCGTGCTCGGGGCCCGCCCGGCGTGAACCGTGGTGGCCACCGGCGAGCTGGGACGCACCATCGCGCTCACCGCCGATGTCGCCTCGGTGACCCCGCAGCCCGGCCATGATGGCGTGCTGCACCTGGCCGGCACCTTCGACGCCGGCCACTCCACCCTGACCTGGGGCAACGCCAGCAAGGCGCTGGCGACCTGGGACTTCGAGGTCGAACTCGACTGACGCCGGCCGGCCGTGCGCAGGTGTTCAGCCGCGCCCGGTCGACCGCTCAGCGCGACGGGCGCGGACGGCCAGGTGGCCTTGCCGCAGGCCGACGCCCGCCCAGAGCACCGCGACGGCCAGCAGCCAGTGCGCCGGGACGGTCAGCGCGACGGCGCCCAGCAAGAGCGCGACCGCCAGATCGAGTGCGGCCGAGCGTGCGTCGCCCTTCCAGCTGTCCCGGCTGCGTGACGGCCACGGCGGGGATCTCATCGGCTGTCACCTCTCCTCGGTGTCCATCGCCCGGCACGGCAGCAGGGTTCGCCCCGCGAGGCCTGAGACCAAGCCCCTCGGGAGCAGATTACATCTGCTCCCGACATAATCGGCGGGTGAGCAGTCTCCCGGGGTCGAGACGTGAGCCGCTCCGGCCACGGCTGCGCCGCCGCGCGAACATCTCGCTCGCGCGGCGGCGATACCAGTCGACAGCGGTGGCCTGGGCCGGTCTATCTGCGCGGCTGTCAGCCGAGATTGCTGACGGCGGCCTTGACCTTGCCGCTGACGGCGGCGGGCATCGGGACGTAGCCCTTGCCGCCGATGGCCTGCTGGGCGCTGTCGGAGGCGATGTAGCCGAGGAAGGACTTCAGGGCGTCCAGAGTGTCAGGCTTGTTGCCCTTGTCGCAGGCGATCTCGTAGGTGACCAGGACGATCGGGTAGGCGTTCTCGGCCTTGGTGCCGTAGTCGAGCTGCAGGGCCAGGTCGCTGCCGGTGCCGACCACGGTGGAATTGGCCAGCGTGGTGGCGGCGTTGGCGGCGGTGGCCTCAACGGGCTTGGATGCGCCGGTGGCGATGGCGGCGCTCTTGAGGCTGTTCTGCTGGGCGTAGGACAGCTCGACGTAGCCGATCGAGTTCTTGACGGACTTGATCTGCGCGGAGACGCCCGCGCTGCCGTTGGCGGACTGGCCGCCCTTGCCCTTCCACGACTTGTCCGCGGCGGCTGCCCAGGCGCCACCGGAGGTCTTGGCGAGGTACGAGGTCAGGTTGAAGGTGGTGCCGGAGTCGTCCGAGCGGTGGAACGCCTGGATGTCGGTGGCCGGCAGGGTCACACCGGGGTTGAGCGCGGCGATGGCCGGGTCGTTCCACTTGGTGATCTGCGAGTCGAAGATCTTCGCGGTGGTCGGGCCGTCCAGGGTGAGCTTGTCCACGCCGTCGACGTTGAAGACGATCGAGACCAGGCCGGCGACCATCGGCAGGTCGATCGCCTGGCCGCCGGTGCAGGCGGCCTTGGAGGCGGTGATGTCGGCGGGCTTGAGGGCGAAGTCGGAGCCGGCGAAGGAGATCTTGCCCTGGGTGAACTGCTGGACCCCGGTGCCGGAGCCGCCGCCGGCGTAGTTGACGGTCGTGCCGGAGCAGGCGGTGCCGTAAGTGGTCTTCCACAGGTCCATGGCGGGGCCCTGCGCGGTCGAGCCGGCGGCCAGCAGCGGCGCCTGCTTGCTCGCGCAGGCGATCGCGGCCGGGGAACTCGCCGCAGCGCCGGACGAGCCGGTGCTGCTCGCGGTGGTGTTGTTGTCGGTGCCGCAGGCGGCGAGCGACAGCGAGCTGACGAGCGCCACGGCACCGATGGCGAGGGCCTTGGCGCGGCGGTTCCGCTGGATCATCACGAAGTCTTCCCTCTCGTGGGCCGCGTTCCGTGCCGCGCCGGTGCGCTCAGCCGGACAGGAAGGGCCTGGTACTGCCGGGCCCCGATGGCCGGCTGCTACGACAGACTGTAGAAGTTCGAGGTGAACGCGATTCTAGACGGCATGTGAACCATGAGTGAACCAGGTAGGGACACCAGGCGGAGCCCCGGAAGGGGTTAGGCAGGCAGGACCTGGGTGACCCGCCACAGCCGTCGGGGCAGCGCACCTTCCTCGAACGGCTGGACCTCGACCAGCTGCCAGCCGTCGGCGAGGGTCTCGACCAGGTCGCGGGAGAAGTAGTGCACACCGAACCCGCCGTGCTCCCAGATGTCGTCGCCCAGGTCGGTGCCGGCGCCGAAGTGGGCGTCGTCGGTGTGCCGGACGGTGTAGACGAAGGTGCCGCTCGGCCGCAGCACCCGCCGGACCTCGGCGACCACCGCCTGGATCTCCCGTGTGGACAGGGCCATGCACAGCAGCATGTGGGCGAAGACGGCATCCACGGACGCTCCCGGCAGGGGCAGCGCGGTGCGCACGTCGTGGACGGTGGTGGTCACGCGCTCCGCGAGGTCTGCGGCTTGCGCCGCCTCGCGCAGCTGGCCGAGTCCCACGGCGCTGAAGTCGGTTGCGCGGACGGTGAAGCCGCTGCGGGCCAGGAACAGCGCGTCGCGGCCGTGGCCGGCGCCGAGTTCCAGCACCTCGCGGGCGCCGGCCGCCCGGAAGACCTCGGCGGCGTGGCGAGCGGGCGTCGATGGCTCCTCGCCGTACATGCCCGGGTGGGCGGTGTAGGTGCGCTGCCAGTGCTCGCGCTGCGCCTGGGCGACTGCGTCCTGACGGTGGTCGGCCACGATCAGCCTCTTCCCGGACAGTTCATCAGGTGTCGCCGTCCCCGGGTTCGATGTCGAGGGCGTCGTGCAGTCCCCGCACCAGCGAGCCCATCGCGGGCAGCGCGGCCACCAGGGCGGCGCGCTCGTCGTCGGCGAGGCCGTCCAGGGCGGTGGCGATGCGCTGCTCGTGGGCGCGCTGCCATGCCTCCAGCCGCTCCACTCCCGTCGCGGTGAGCTGCACCGAGGCCCGGCGCCGGTCGCTCAGGTCGGTGCCGCGGTCGACCAGGCCGGCCGCCATCAGCCGGCTGATCAGCCCGGAGACGGTGTTGGGGGCAAGACGCAGCCGTCGGGCGAGCTGGCCTGCCTGGGCGGGCTGGGACTCGGCGAGCGACTGGAGGATCTCCACCTGGGCGATCGGCAGCGTCTCCCACGGGTAGTCCGAGCGGATCGAGGCCCGCAGGGCGCGGCGCAGGCCCGTTATCGCCTCCGTTAGCAGGCGGGCGTCGAGGGTGGGCTGCGGTGGGGCCGGCCGGAGGCCGGCGGGCGAGGGCGGACTGGCCATGGAGCAACCCTAACCACGCGAACGGGCAGGCGAGGCATCCGCGGACCCGTGCGCGTGCGGCCAGTGGCCGCGACAGCGCCGAGAGTCCCGCCGAGCGAAGGCAGGTCGTATACGCCGCGGTTCGCGGCGGCGCGCCGCAGCAGGGCGGCGAACCACTCGAACGGTGGACACCTGCGCGGCGTGTCCCGGTGGGTGCCGCATTCGTTCCACCAGGCTGAGGCAGCGCGGCCGATGTGCCCGGGCTCGGCGCCGCGCCCGGCATCGGTTGGTGGTGTATCGCGTGGACCTGGTCGAGAGCGAGACGGTGAGCACGGCGGTGGCTTGCGGGCAGGAGCCGCCTGGGCGCCTTCGGGGCGCGGCGCGGCTGGTCGGCGTGGACCTGCTGGCGGGTCTGATCACGGCGCTGTTCAGCATCCCCGAGGGCATGGCGTACGCGGCGTTCGCCGGCTTCGATCCGGTGGCGGGCCTGTACGCGGGTGTGGCGCCGGCCGTGGTCGGATCGCTGCTGGCGGGCAGCCCGCTGATGGTGACCACGTTGACCAGCGCGATCGCGCTGACCTCACGCACCGCCTTGCACCACGCGCACCTCGCGCCGGGCGACGGGGCGAACGTGGCGGCGCTCGGCCTGCTGGTGGGCGCGGCGATGGCCGCCTTCGCCGCGCTGCGCGTGGGCTCGCTGCTGCGGCTGATCTCACCCGGCGCGATGGCGGGGTTCTCGGCCGGGATCGCGGTGCAGATCATCGCGGGGGCGCTGCCGGATGCCACCGGCTACCGGGCCGGGTACCACAACCGGTTGCTGCGGATCGTGGCCTGGGCGCTGCGGCCGCAGGAGTGGTCGCTGCGCGCGGCGTTGGTGGCCGCGGTGACCGTCGCGGTGTGGGCGCTGGCGCATGCGGCGCGGCGCACCAGGCCCTTCGCGGTGCTGGCCGCCCTGGTCGTGGTGGCGGGCGGGGTGTGGGCGTGCCGGGTGGCGGTTCCGCTCGCGAGTTCGCTGGGCGCGGTGCCCTCCGCTCTGCCGTCGCTGTCGGTGCCCGCGTGGGACGTGCTGCCGCGCCTGGTCCCGGGCGCGAGCGCGGTCGCGCTGGTCGCGCTCGCCCAGGCCGCGGGCATCCACCCGCCGCCGCCTGAGCGGGCCGTCGGCGCCCGGCGCCGGGTCTGGGGCAGCGACCTGTGGGCGCAGGCGGCTGCGAACCTGGTGGGTGCGTTCTTCCAGGCCCTGCCGGCCGGAGGTTCGCTCTCACGCACCGGCGTCGCGGTTGCGGCCGGTGCCCGCACGCGGTGGGCCGGCGCGGCCTCGGGAGTACTGCTGGCCGTGTTGGTGCTCGGGCTGGGGGATGCGGCCGGGCGGATTCCGCTGCCGGTCATCGGGGCGCTGCTGATCGTGATCGGCGTGAAGCTGATCACGGGGCGCCTGCCGGCGCTGCGGGCGGCCTGGCGCGACGGGCGCTGGGAGCAGGCGGTCCTGGCGGTCACGTTCCTGGCGACCACGCAGTTCCCGTTGCAGTACGCGTTGCTGCTCGGGCTGGGCCTGTCGCTCGTGCGACGTCGCGCGGGCACTGGGGTGGGGCGCGTCGAGGTCACCGTCGCCGAGGGCGCCACACCCGCGTGAGCACGCCTCGGTGGGCGAGCACCCGGTCGGTTCCGCTTCGGCGCCAGGTCGTGGGGCGTTCGGGTCGGCTGGCACACTCCCTGGGTGACCACTGTGCAGCCGATGTCCCGCCAAGCCTTGCTCCGCCGCGGTTTCGGGCTCGAATACGCGACACTGAGCTGGAACGTGATGGGCATCGCCGTCCTCGCGACAGCCGCGATCAGCGCCCGCTCGGTGGCACTGGCCGGGTTCTGCCTGGACTCCCTGATCGAGATCGGCGCCTCGACGGTCGTCATCTGGGAGCTGTCGGGTACCGGTGAGGCCCGGCAGAAGCGTGCGCTGCGGCTGATTGGCACAGCCTTCGCCCTCCTCGCCGTGTACCTGTTCACGCAGTCGACGACCGTACTGGTCACCGGATTCCACCCCCCGTCACTCCGCGCTGGGCACCGGCTGGACCGCGGCGACGGTCGTCGTGATGTTCGCCCTGGCCGCCGGCAAGGCCCGCACCGGTGCGGCACTGGACAACCACGTACTGACGACGGAGGGCCGGGTCACACTGATCGACGGCCTGCTCGCCGCTGCGGTGCTTCTCGGCCTGCTGCTCAACACCACGGCCGGCTGGTGGTGGGCCGACCCGGCCAGCGGCTACGTGCTGGTCTTCTACGCCGCCCGCGAGGTCAGGGAGATCTTCTTCGCCCGTCACTGAAGCCTCGGGGCATACTGCTGGCGTCGCCGTGCCGCGAACGTTCGGCGGGCGAGGTGGGCGGGACCGAGGAAGGTGTTGGGGAAGATGGCTGACCGCACGGACCAGGGCGGCGGGAGCGGGCGCCGGGCGGCCGGCGAGCTGGAGAGCAGCGTGCTCGCGGTGCTGTGGGCCGCCGATTCGCCGCTGACGGCCACGCAGGTCAACGAGCGGCTGCCCGGGGAGCTGGCGTACACCACAGTGGTGACGATCATGTCGCGGCTGCACGACAAGGGCACCCTGCGCCGTGAGCGGGCCGGGCGCAGCTACGCGTACGCGCCGGTGCGCGACGAGGCCGCCCACACCTCCCGGCTGATGCACTCCCTGCTGCACCACGGCTCGGACCGCGAAGCCGTGCTGGCCCGGTTCGTCTCGGACCTCTCCGACGAGGACGAGCAGCTGATCCAGCGCCTGCTCCTCGGCGGCGAGGGCGATGCGGGCGGTGCGGCCGGACAGGGCCGCTGACGCCGTGGGCCCGAGCTACGTCGCGCCGTTCGCGACCAGCGCTGCTCTGGCCGGGCTCGCCCCGTACCTGTCCCGGCGCCTCCCCGCGCGCCCGGCCGCCTGGTCCCTGGTGGCGGGTGCCCTGGTGGCGGCCTCCGGGTGGATCGGGGGTCTGGCGCTGCTGGCCTTCACCGGGCTGGGGCAGATCAGGGCGGTGGCCAACCAGGGCCCGTGGTCCGTGTGGTACCTGCAAACCCAGGAACCGGTGAGCCGGATCGGGGCCGGGGTGTGCGGCACGGTGCTGCTGGCCTGCGCCGTCCTGCTGGCCCGGGCCTCCTGGCAGCGGGGCCGGGTGCTGGTCCACGCCCACCGACAGTGCCGTCAGCTGCCGGCGGGAGGCGAGCTGGCCGTCGTGGAGGACCCTGTCCCGGATGCCTTCGCCCTGCCCGGCGCGCCGGGGCGCGTGGTGGTGTCCACCGGCATGCTGCGGGCAGTGTCCAGCGTCGAACTGGAGGCGCTGCTGGCCCACGAGCGAGCACACCTGCACCACCGCCACCATCTGTTCCTGCTGGCGCTGAGGCTGGCCGCCGCCGCCTGCCCGCTGCTGCACCCGCTCGCCCGCGAAGGCGCGTTCGCCATCGAGCGGTGGGCCGACGAGGAGGGTGCCCGCGCGGTCGGCGATCGCACCGCGATGGCCCGCGCCCTGGCCCGGGCCGCCCTGGCCGGCAAGCGTCACGGCCGCGCCACGCCGCTGCTGGGCGCTACCGGCGGACCGGTGCCGCGACGGATGCGCTCCCTGCTCTCCCCACTGCCCCGCATTCGCCGAACGGCCCTGGCTGCGGGGATCGTCCTGGCGGTGGCCTGCTGCCTGAGCCTGGTCCTCGCCGCCCACACGACCGAGCAGCTCTTCGAGACCGCGATGCGCGTCTACGTGCTGCGCCACCCCGCGCACTGACCCGGTCTGCAGCCGCACGACGGGGCCGGCGAGAGGCGGCCACCGCCGGCAAAGCGGCCCCGGCTCGCCGTACGGGGGATGGCGAGCCGGGTACCTGCGGCGGTGGCCGCTCGGCAAAAACTACTACACGCTGTAGATTGCTGACCAGTCGCGCCGTCAGGCACATCACGCACGGGCTGCCCAGGGCAAAACGATGCTGCTGCAGAACTAATCTGTCTCCGATGTACTGTGATGGCCGTCGCGTGGCGGGTCCGCCGCCACGCCCGCCTCACCGGGAGAACGGCCTCCATGCAGCTCGCCTACCTGCCCAGCCCCTCCCAGGGGGTCTGGCACCTGGGGCCCGTCCCGATCCGCGCGTACGCGCTGTGCATCATCGCCGGAGTCGCCGCAGCCGTGTGGCTGACCCGCAAGCGGTGGTCCGCGCTCGGTGGCAACCCGGACGACATCTCGGACATCGCGGTGTGGGCAGTGCCGTTCGGCATCGTCGGCGGCCGGCTCTACCACGTGATCACCGACCCGGAGCTGTACTTCGAGCCCGGGCGGCAGCCGATCCGGGCCCTGTACATCTGGGACGGCGGGCTCGGCATCTGGGGCGCGGTCGCACTCGGAGCGGTGGGGGCCTGGATCGGCTGCCGCCGCCGGGGCATCCGCCTGTCCGCCTACGCGGACGCCCTCGCGCCCGGCCTGGTGCTGGCGCAGGCGATCGGCCGCCTGGGCAACTACTTCAACCAGGAGCTGTACGGCAAGCCGACCCACCTGCCCTGGGGCCTGCTGATCGACCCGGCCCACCGGCCCGCCGCCACCCCCGACGTCGCCACCTACCAGCCGACCTTCCTGTACGAGCTGCTGTGGGACCTCGGCGTCGTTGTCCTGCTGCTGTGGGCGGACCGCCGGTTCAACCTGCACTCGGGGCGGCTGTTCGCGCTGTACGTGGCCGCGTACACCGCCGGGCGCGGCTGGGTGGAGGCGCTGCGCGACGACCACGCCAACCACATCCTGGGCCTGCGCCTGAACGACTGGACCGCGTTGATCGTCTTCATCGCCGCCATCGCCTACCTGCTGGCCACCCGCAACCGCCCCGCCCTGCCTGGCGGACTGGGGTACCGGCAGGAAGCCGCCGGCACCGAGCAGAGCGAGGACCGGCCGTGACGCTCTCCCCGACCCGCCAGCGCCCGGCCCAGAGCGCCGCCTCCACCACGTCGGCGGCGCTGCCGCGCGCCCGCCGGGGCCTGCTGCCCACCGGGTGGATACGGGCGGGCCGTCCCGCCTGGTGGGCCGAGCTGCTGCTCATCGGCATCGGCTGGTCGCTCTACAACGCGGTCCGCAACGCCGTCCCCGCGCACCGCGGCGCCGCCCTGCACCGGGCCCAGCATCTGCTGGACCTGGAGAAGCAGCTGCACGTGGGCTTCGAGCTGACGGCCAATCACGCGGCCGACCGGATCACCTGGCTGATCGTCGGGATGAACTACTACTACGCCACGCTGTACATGGTCGTCCTGGTCGGAGTGCTGCTCTGGCTCTACTTCCGCCACCCCGAGCAGTACCGAGCGGCCCGCACCGCCCTGTGCACCGCCTCGGCCACCGCCCTGATCGGCTTCTACGCCTTCGCGCTGGCCCCGCCGCGCTTCCTGACCGCCGACGGGTTCATCGACACCGTGGTCGCGCACCACACCTGGGGCTCTTGGGCGTCCAGTTCGGTCGACAGCGTCTCCAACCAGTACGCCGCGATGCCGTCCATCCACATCGCCTGGGCCACCTGGTGCGCCGTCGTCCTCTACCGGCTCGCCAAGCACCGCATCGTCCGGGCCCTGGGCCTGCTCTTCCCGCTGAGCACCTTCGCGGTGATCATCTGCACCGGCAACCACTTCGAGGCCGACGCGGTGGCAGGCGCACTCACCATGGCCGGCGGCTTCGCCGTGCAGCGCCTGCTCACCGGCCGCCCCGCGCTCGCTCGCACGTAGCGCGGCGCAGCCTGCCGCACCCCCATTCGATCGGCTGAGGACAGGGCGCCGGTGGACCTCGTACGCAGCGACACCACCATGTGGACCGCGATAGGCGCGACCGCGCTGGACTTCGGCGCGGTGATCGCCCTGCTCCTGGCGCTCGCCGCTCTGCTCTTCCCTTCGGCCCGGCGCGCGCCGACCGGGGCGGGCCCCGGCCGCTTGCTTCTCGCCCTGCTCCTGACCGCGGGCGCCGTCGCCTCCGTGGCCTGGACGATCGCTCACTCCTGAGTGCGCTCCTGACCGATGGTCACCCGCAGAACACCTCATGACTTTCCGCATATGATCCATCACTAAAGGTAATCATCGCGTGCATCCGGCGACGGCGGAATGGGCTGAGGTGCTAAGTGGAGGTGGCATGCAGCTCGGGGCTCTGGTGGCATCGGGGGTGGCGGCCGGTCAGCGACGGTTGTTCGCACTGATGATGGGCTGCTACGCCCTCGCCCTGGTGGCCCCCGGCCCGGGGCTCGCGCTTCGGCACACGAGCGTGCCGCTGGTGGGCGCGCACGGCTCGGTGTCCCTGCTCCTGCTGGCGGCGATGCTCTTCGCTGCCGGCACGAACTGCCGCATCGGGGAGCTCGGGCAGCTCGCCCGACGCCCTGGGCGCCCGATGCTGGGCATCACCGCCAACGCCCTGATGCCGCTCCTGCTGCTGCCGGCGCTCGCGGCGGCGACGGGCCTGTGGCACGATCCGCGCGAGGCCGACAGCGTGGTCGTAGGGCTCGCCCTCGTGCTCTCCATGCCGATCGCGGGCGGCGCCGCCTCCTGGGGGCAGGCAGCCGGCGCGGACACCGCCCTGGCGGTGGCGATGGTCCTCGGCTCAACCGTGCTCAGCCCGCTGACAATCCCCCTCGGACTGGGCCTGGCCGGCCTGCTGACGCTGCCGCACTCCACCGCGCAGCTCCAACTGGCAGGCGGCGTGGCAGGCGGGGCCTTCGCGGTCGGCTCAGTGGTCCTGCCGTGCCTGGCCGGAGTGGGCTTGCGCCTGCTGGCCGGCGAGCGGCGGATGCCGCGGCTGCTGCCCTTCATCAAGGCCGTGAACCTGCTCGACATCCTCCTGCTGTGCTACTCCAACGCCTCCGCTGCCCTCGGGCACCTGCTGCGCCGCCCGGACCCCGACGCGATCGCGATGGCCGTCACGGCCGCAGCCCTGGTCTGCGCGGCCGGCTTCCTCCTCGGCGCGGTCCTAGCCCGCCTCCTGCGCGCCCGGACGCCCCAGGCGGTCGCCCTCACCCTGGCCTCGGGGATAAACAACAGCAGCGCGGCCTCCGTCCTGGCGGGTACCTGCTTTCCCGGCCGTCCCGGGGTGCTGCTCCCGGTCCTGTCCTACAGCCTGCTGCAGAAGGCGATCGCCGCCCGGGCGGCCCGGGGCCGACGGGCGGCGCGCGACTCCTGAATCACCCGCCGCCTGGCGGGAGCCTGTCAGCGGGAGGCGGCGTGCGCACCGGCCGGGTCGGCGATCAGGACCGGGCGCAGCGCCCCGGCGCGCAGGCGCCCGACCAGCGGGGCGGCCGTGCGGCCCAGCATCCAGCTGACCAGCAGGGCCACGGGCAGGGCGATGGCGGCGGCACCGAGTACGTCGTGCGGGTAGTGGGCGCCGACGTAGACGCGGGTGAACGCCTCCAGCACGGCGAAGGCGGCGGCGATCGCGGACAGGCGGCGGTCAAGCAGGAACAGCGCGGCCACCGTTCCGGCCGCCACCGTGGTGTGGCCGCTGGGGAACGCGTAGTCAGAGGGGGCTGGGCACGCGTCCACGAAGTAGTCGTGGGGCAGCGAGTAGCAGGGGCGCACCTCGGCGACGATCTTCTTGACCACCTCGGCGACGGCGAAGGCGGTCACCACGGCCACCGGCGCCGCGAGCGCGAGAGTCATGTCGGTGGTGTCGCTGCGCCGGGCGCGCCACCAGCCCATGATCATCAGGACCGCGAACACCCCGAGCCCGGCGTTGGTCCACAGTTCGATGGGGGTGTTGAGCCACTTGGTGTCGCGGGCCAAGCCGGTGACGGAGGTGAACAGCGAGCCGTCGATGCCGGAGCCGTCGAACGCAAGCCGAAGTGCGGGGGAAGGTGTCATCGCGCGGGATCTCTCACTCGGGGCGCCCGGGCAGGCGGGGGCCACAGCCGTCCTGGACAGCCCAGCCAAACTTCTACACGGCGTAGATTGTCTACGCGACTGTAGACGCTGACACGCGAGCGGCCAACCTGTGAACGCCAGGCGACGGCTGGATGGATGAGTTCCGCACTCCGTCGGACACCGGCCACAGTGAAGCCGGGCCACATCGGGCAGGGAGAAAGAACTCCCTCGAAGGGCCAGTGGGTCGGCGTCCACCGGATCGACCAGGTATTCGGCGATCCCGCCGTCGGCCCGGACTGGTCCGCGCCATCGAAGGCGCACTCACGGGTGCCCCGGCGGGGACGTTCGCCCGGGTCGACCCCTGCACCCCACAGCGGCAACGCCCAGCCCCAGCCAATAGGGGCACGGCCGAGGGGTGCGCGCTAAGCTACTACAAGCTGTAGATGCGCCTGAAGGTGGCGCTCCATTGGGGCGAGATATTGCATCTGTTGCCGACATAATCGGTCACAGATGTAATATGGTGATGTGACCGGCACCCCTGTGGAGCCGGCTGCCCCCGCGCATCCGCGCCCGGGCGGGACACTCCCCTGGGGGACGTCACCATGGCCGTACGCGTCGATCGGCCCCACCTCTCGCCCGCGCACCTGCGCACCCTGCTCACCACCGAACGTCCACGCCCCGACCGGATACGCACGTCGCCGTGGGCCTGGCGCCTGGCGGTCGGCACGGTCTGCTTCGGCGCCTTCATGGGTCAACTCGACGCCAGCATCGTCACCCTCACCTACCAGCCGCTGCGCACCGAGTTCCACAGCACCCTCGCCGGCGTCGAGTGGGTCTCCCTCTCCTACCTGCTCACCCTGGTCGCCATCCTCGTCCCGGTCGGACGCCTCTCCGACATCCGCGGCCGCAAGCTCATGTACCTCTACGGCTTCGCCGTCTTCACCGCCGCCTCCGCCGCCTGCGGCCTGGCCCCAGGGCTGGCCGCCCTGGTGGCCTTCCGCCTAGTGCAGGCGATCGGCGCTGCGCTCATGCAGGCCAACAGCGTCGCGCTGGTCACCACCAGCGCCCCGCCCGACAAGATGCGCGCAGCCCTCGGCATGCAGGCCGCCGGACAGGCCATCGGACTCGCCCTCGGCCCCACCATCGGCGGCGCACTCGTCGCCACCCTCGGCTGGCGCTGGGTCTTCGGCGTCAACGTACCCATCGGGATCCTCGCCCTCGTCGCCGGCCACTACCTGCTCCCGCGCACCCGCCAATGCGCCACCGGCACCCGCATCGACCCGCTCAGCGTCCTCCTGCTGGCCTGCTCGACCACCACCGCCCTGCTCGCCCTCTCCATCGCCTCCGGACTCGGCCTGCCCGCCTGGACCGCACTGCTGCTCACGGCAGCAGCCGTGGCGGCCGGATGGGCGTTCCTGCGCCGCCAGGCCCACTGCGCCCATCCGCTGCTCGACCTCGCCCTGCTGCGCACCGGCCGACTCGGCCCGGGCCTGCTCGCCGGACTCTGCTGCTACCTCGTGCTCTTCGGCCCTCTCGTCCTCGTCCCGGTCGAACTCGCCCGGCACGGCAGCACACCGCTGGCCATCGGCCTGGTTCTGACCGCGCTCCCGCTGGGGTTCGCCCTGGCCGCCACCACCGCAGAGCGTCTGCTCCCCGCCGCCTGGAGCGACCAGCGGCGAAGCCGCGTCGGCGCGCTCGGCTGCGTCCTCGCTCTGGCACTGCTGGCCGCGCTGCCCCTGCACGTCGGCGTGCTGCCCTATCCGCTGGCCCTGCTCGGACTGGCGCTCGGCGTGTTCGTCCCGGCCAACAACACCCTGGTGATGCGCGCCATCCCCACCGCCTCGGCCGGCACCGGCGGCGGCATGGTCAACATGACCCGCGGCCTGGGCACCGCCATCGGCGTCGCCGCCGTCACCCTCGCCCTGCACCTGGCCCCCGGCGACTCCGGCGCGTGCACCGCAGCCCTCACCCTGCTGGCCTTCGCGGTCCTCGCTCTCGTGACCACCCTGCCGGGACGGCCACCCGCCCACCGAACCGGAGCCTGACCACCGTGGACGACACCTCCTTCGAGGCCGCCCTGCGCAACTGGCCCGGCCTGCACACCGCACCGGCCAGCTGCGGCACCGGCTGGGGCGCGCGCACCGACTACCGGGAGGTCATCCACCTGCACAGCACCCACCAGGCCGACATCCACCTCTCCAACGCCATCATCGAACACCTACGCCCCGAACTCACCGAATCCGCACACCTGCGGCTTCACCCGGGCAGCGGCTGGGTCACCGTCCACCTCGACCACCCCGAAGCCGGCGACCTGGTCCTCACACTCGTCAGTCTGGCCCTGGCCGCCAACACCGTGGTCAAGACCGACCACCTGACCTGGCGCGCCCCCTGCCCCCGCCACCAGACACCGCCCCCTCGGCGCCAGGACGCCGACGGCACCGCCGACCCCGAGCCAAGCGCACCCGCTCCGGCCAGCGCCCCCCGCGCAGGCAGACGGTAACGACAGCCGCCTTGACGGCGTGAAACCCGTCGGCCGACACCGACCTGGCAGTCGCACAGTGGACGCTGGAGGCACAGGCGAGGCCGCCAGAGCCCGGGCGCTGAAGAGCCCGGAGTGCGGGCCAGCGCCAGGACGGGCTACGGCTTCGGGCTCCTGTAAGGACTGCGGTGGGCGTGGTGTCCGGCGGCCAGGGCCCAGGTCGACCAGACCAGCACGTAGCGCGCCAGCGAGCTGGGCTGGACGGTCCGGATCGTGCGACGATGCCGGTATGAACCGACTCGCGAACGCGACGTCGCCGTACCTGCTCCAGCACGCCTCCAATCCGGTGGATTGGTGGCCATGGGGAGAGGAGGCGATGAATGAAGCTAAGCGACGGGACGTCCCCATCATGTTGTCGGTGGGGTATGCGTCCTGTCACTTATGCTTTTAATAATTTACTGGTGTCACGTGATGGCGCACGAGTCCTTCGAGGACGAGGTGGTGGCGCGGTACGTCAACGAGCGGTTCGTCGCGGTGAAGGTGGACCGTGAGGAGCGGCCGGACGTGGACGCCGTGTACATGGAGGCGGTGCAGGCGGCGACCGGGCAGGGTGGGTGGCCGATGACGGTGTTCCTGACGCCCGGCAAGGACCCGTTCTACTTCGGGACGTACTTCCCGCCCGAGCCCCGGCACGGGATGCCGTCGTTCCGGCAGGTGCTGGAGGGGGTCGACGCGGCCTGGCGGGAGCGGCGGGACGAGGTCGGCGAGGTGGCCGGGCGGATCCGGGCGGAGCTGGCCGAGCGGGCCGGCGTGTACGGCGCGGGGGCCGGGCCGGGGGCGCCGGGGGAGGCGGAGTCGGAGCAGGCGCTGGCGGAGCTGGCGCGGGGCTTCGACGCCGCGCGCGGGGGGTTCGGCGGGGCGCCGAAGTTCCCGCCGTCGATGGTGCTGGAGTTCCTGCTGCGCCACCACGCCCGCACCGGTGAGGAGTCGGCGCTGGCGATGGCCGCGCGGACGGCCGAGGCGATGGCGCGTGGCGGGATCTACGACCAGCTCGGCGGCGGGTTCGCGCGGTACTCGGTGGACGCCGGCTGGGTCGTGCCGCACTTCGAGAAGATGCTCTATGACAACGCGCTGCTGATCCGGGTCTACCTGCACCTGTGGCGGGCCACCGGGGACCCGTTGGCTCGGCGGGTGGTGCTGGAGAGCGCGGACTTCCTGCTGCGTGAACTGCGCACGCCCGAGGGCGGGTTCGCCTCCGCGCTGGACGCGGACAGCGTGGACGAGGAGAGCGGGAAGTCACTCGAGGGGGCCTACTACGCGTGGACCCCGGAGCAGTTGACCGAGGTGCTGGGGGTCGAGGACGGTGCCCGGGCGGCCGGGTGGTTCGCGGTGACGCGGGGCGGCACCTTCGAACACGGGCGCTCCGTCCTGCAGTTGCCGCGGGACGCGGACGACCCGGAGGGCTTCGCCCGGGTCCGTGCCGGGCTGCTGGCGGCCCGTGGCGGGCGTCCGGCGCCGGCCCGCGACGACAAGGTGGTGGCGGCCTGGAACGGGCTGGCGATCGCCGCGCTGGCGGAGAGCGGGGCGCTGCTGGGGCGGCCCGACCTGGTGGAGGCCGCGGCCCGCGCCGCCGACCTGCTGCTGGCGGTCCATCTGACCGCCGAGGGACGGCTGTTGCGCACCTCGCGGGACGGGCGGCCGGGCCCGAACGCGGGGGTGCTGGAGGACTACGCCGACACCGCCGAGGGGTTCCTGGCGCTGTACGCGGTGACCGGGGAGGAGTCCTGGCTGGCGCTGGCCGGCGGACTGCTCGACACGGTGCTGAAGCACTTCACCGACGAGGCGTCAGGAAGCCTGTACGACACGGCCGATGACGCCGAGGAGCTGATCCGGCGGCCCCAGGACCCGACCGACAACGCGGCGCCGTCCGGCTGGACGCCCGCCGCCCAGGCGCTGCTGACGTACGCCGCGTACACCGGCTCGGAGCGCCACCGGACCGCCGCCGAGCGGGCGTTGGGCGTGGTGGGTGCGTTGGCGAGCCGGGCGCCGCGGTTCGTCGGCTGGGGGCTGGCGGCCGCCGAGGCGCTGCTGGACGGGCCGCGCGAGGTGGCGGTGGTCGGGCCCGCGGACGATCCGCGGACGGCCGTGCTGCACCGCACCGCGCTGCTGGGCACCGCACCGGGCGCCGTGGTGGCGCTCGGCGACCCCGCGCAGGCCTCGGAGGTGCCGCTGCTGGTGGCCCGGCCGCTGCTCGGCGGGGCACCGGCGGCCTACGTCTGCCGGCACTTCACCTGCGACGCGCCGACGTCGGAGCCGGCCGTGCTGGCCGGGCGGCTGGGCGTGCGGGTCGAGGAGTAGGCCGGGGCGCCGGGTGGGGCAGGCCGGGCGCCGGGCGGGGCGCCCCGGGGAAATCCTGGTGCGCGCGCCCCGCCGGCCGGGCCAGGATCGGCGGATGACCTGGACCCTCTCCGACTCCCTCGAGGAGTTCCGCGCCCGGGCGGCCGACCACCTGGCCGCCCACCCCGTGCAGAACACCGTGCTGTTGACCATCGTGGACCGCCTCGCCGCGGGCGGCCCGGCCGGCGGTGACCCCGCGCTGCCCCCGCTCTTCGGCTGGTGGCGACCCGCCGCGGGGGCTCCGGTGGCCGGGGCCTGGGTGCAGACCCGCCCGCAGCCGGTCCAGTTGAGCCGGATGCCGATCGAGGCGGCCGTCGAGCTCGCGGCGGTGCTGCCGGCCGGCGAGCTGTCCGGGATCTCCGGCGAGGTCGCGACGGCCGAGGCCTTCGCCGCCGCCTGGAGCGAGCGCACGGGCGCGGTGACCGAACCGCACGAGAGCCGGCGGCTGTACCGGCTGGGCGAGTTGTCGCCGCCGTCGGTGGCGGGGCGGCTGCGCCTGGCCGGCGAGGACGACCGGGAGCTGGTGGTCCGCTGGTTCACCGCCTTCGCGGTGGATGCCGGGGTGCGGCTCCAGGGGATCGAGCGGATCGCGGCGCGCCGGCTCGCCGCCGAGGAGATGTGGCTCTGGGAGGACGGCGGGCGCGCGGTGGCGATGGCGGCGGCCTCGCCGGTGCTCGCGGGCATGTCCCGCATCGGACCGGTCTACACCCCGGTCGAGCGGCGCGGGAACGGCTACGCGAGTGCGGCGACGGCCGGCGTCTCGCAGCTGGCGCGCGAGCGTGGCGCGGCCGAGGTGCTGCTCTTCACCGATCTAGCCAACCCGGTCAGCAACTCGATCTACCAGAAGATCGGTTACCGCCCGGTGGAGGACGGCGCGTCCCTGGACTTCCGCTACTGAGCGCCGGCGGGTCCGCTGCCGGCTCAGTCCCAGTCCCAGCGGATCCCCAGCAGGCAGGGGGCCAGGCCGGAGGCGACCAGGTGCACGCAGTGGTGCCCGTCCAGGGTGAGTTCCTCGCTCGCGTACGGCGCCGCGCCCGGGGCGCTGCTGGTGAAGCGGTGGCAGCGCACCGGCAGCGCGGCGGGGTGGAAGGTGACCTGGAGGACGTACTGCCCCGCGCCGGCGTTGAAGCCGCGCACGTACTCGTTGCTGGGGGTGGGTGAGGGCGCGTCGTCGAAGCCGTAGCCGAGCAGGTGCGTCTCGCCGGTCCGCAACCGGCGGTCCAGCAGGAGTTCGGCGATGACGATCCGCGAGGCCTGGTCGCGCCGGACCCGACCCGGGCGGCAGTTCTCCTCGGCCCGCACCGCCACCCGCCGCACGTCGCAGCCCGGGTCGCCCTGGTAGATCGCCAGGTAGCGGTCGATGCCGTCGCGGTGGGCGCGCACCGCGTGCTGCGAGTCGCGGCGCAGCAGGCCGCGCTCGGCGCCGATCCTGATGCGTTCGAGGTGCACCACGGTGTGCAGTCCGGTGTCGCGCGGGCCGGGCAGCTCGGCGAGCAGCTCGTCGACGGCGCTGGCCGGTGCGATCAGGTCGCGGTAGGGGCGGGTGGGGACGGCGGCGTCCGCGCCGGTGTCGGCGGCGCTGCCCGCCGGCCGGGTGCGCGGGCCGAGCAGCCGGGTCAGCGAGTGCGCGGGCAGGTCGAGGACGTCTTCCAACACTCTGACCGCGCGCAGTGATTCGGCCCGTTCGGGCCGGCGCCGGCCCTGCTGCCAGTAACTGAGACTGGTCACGCCGACGTGCACGCCGCGCTGTGCGAGGTGCTCCTGGACGCGGTGCAGGGCCAGGCCCCGCGCGGTCAGCGCGGTGCGCAGGGCGAGATGGAACGGACCGGTGCGCAGCACCGTTGCCAGGTCGGGCAGCGGCGCGCGCCGAGTGCGCGGCACGGCGACCTCCTCCAGGCGTGGTGGTGGTGAATATTCACACGTCCGCGGCCTCTTGTCACCCTTGCGGAGAGCAGCGGCCGCAGCCGTTCACACTCACGGGGCGCTGTTCACACCGGGGTTGTGAGCGCCCACAGCGCCGTTGACCAGCGACGGTCAACGGCCCGATGCTCGGTCACACCCCGCCGCCGATCCGGACGGTGGCGCGGTTCGCGTGTCCCCCACTTCCTTTCCCTGCCTTCTCGCAAGGAGGAAACGCCATGTCCGCTCCCGATCCGGCCCGGTCCCGGCCGAGACTGCGCAAGGCGCTCGCGGTCGCCGCCCTCACGGTGCTCGCACCGGCGCTGACCGCTGCCGCCACCACCCCCGCCTCGGCCGCCGCGGTGCCTGCCCCCACGCAGGTCCGCCCGGCCGCCGCCACCGGCGCGGTGACCAACGCCACCGGTACCTCGAAGAAGCTCAACATCACCATGCAGCAGCAGCAGAACTCCAACTGGTGCTGGGCCGCCAGCGGCGACACCATCGCCAGCTGGTTCGGCTACGACTACAGCCAGAACCAGTTCTGCAACGCCGCGTTCGGCCGTTCCATCAACTCCACCTGCCCCAACAGCCAGGCGGCGCTGGACGACGTGCAGAACGCGCTGAGCTACATCGGCATCAACCCGGGCCGCTACGTCAACGGTTACCTGTACTACAGCACCGTGCAGAGTGAGATCAACAACAACCGTCCGGTCGAGAGCCGGATCCAGTGGTCCTCGGGCGGCGGCCACATGGAGGTGCTGTACGGGTACGACACCAGCAGCAACTGGGTGTACTGGGGCGACCCGTGGCCCTCGGACACCCGCTACAACTGGGCGAGCTACTCGTACTACGTCAGCAACAACTCGTTCTCCTGGACCCACTCCCTGTACCAGATCGGCGCGTGAGGAGGCAGCCATGACGATCCGTCAGACATCCCAGCGGGCGGCCGTGTCGCTGTTGCTCGCCGCGTCGGCCGGCCTGCTGGCCGCGCCGCTCGCCCAGGCCGACAGCGCCCCGCAGTCCCAGTCGCAGGCACAGCAGCAGGCACAGCAGCAGTCGCAGCCGCAGGCGCAGTTCCAGGCGCCGGCCGCCGTCCCGTCGGATGACCTCGCGGCGGCCCAGGCCGCGGTGCGGACCCCGGCGGTGCTCGACCAGCTCGGTCACTTCTTCGCCCGCAAGGGGGTCCCGCCGAACCAGAGCATCCAACTCGGTGCCGCCGCCGAGGCGCAGGCCGCCGCCCAGGCCGCTCCGCGGATCAGCGGCGCGACCGTGCCGGTCTACACGCTCGACGCCGGCTTCGTCACTGGCACCCGGGGTGCGCCAGTGGCCCGGGTCGACTTCACGGCCACCAAGGTGGTCTCCGCGGACGGCCAGGCCGCCTCGGTCTGGGCGGTCCGGCAGAACGGCGGCTGGCAGGTGGTCAACATCGCCTCCGGCAGCGACGAGAACGACTACGCGGCGCAGGGCACGGCGAGCGGCGGCGGTACGGTCTTCCGCGAGCCGCAGGTCAACGCCTGGTACGTGCTGCGCGGCGGTCGGGTGCTGCCGCTGGACGCCGAGGCGCGCAGCTCGGTGGGCGCCGGCGGGGTCAGCCTGGCCGCGTACCAGCAGTTGGTGCACCAGCGGTACGGGGACAAGCTGCCCGGCTCGGCCTACGACAAGGCCGGGATGGGCGGCGGGTTCTCGGCGCAGGCGGCACCGGCCGCCACGGCCGCCACCGGTCTCCCGGTCGCGGCGCTCACGGCCGCCGCGGCGCTCGGGGTGACCGCGCTGACGGGGGCGGGGCTGGCCGCCCGCCGCCGGCGCGGGCGGCGCTGAGCCGCCCGACCGGGGCCGGGTGCCCCCGGGGAGCGCCGTCGCTCCCCGGGGGCACCCGGCGTGCTGGGGTGGCGGGGGCTCAGGACCCGAAGCCCCGCTCCAGGCCGGCGATGGTCCGGTCCAGCAGGTCGGCGATGTCCTCCTCGCCGTCGTGCTCGGCCCAGTACAGGATGGTCTCCGCGCTCGCCGCGGCGAACGCGGCGGCGAGCGTGCGCATCTCGAGCGTCGGCGTCTGCACGCCGGCCCGCCGGGTCAGTACGGTGAGCACCACCTCCTGGGGCTGGGCGGCCTGCTGGAGCATCCGGGCGCGCAGCGCCGGCACCTCCTGCACCAGCCGCAGCCGGAAGAGCAGTTCCTCGCGGTCGTGCTCCATCAGGGCCCGCAGCATCGGCACCACGGCCATCCGGGCGGAGCGGACGAACGACTCGTCGGCCGGCCGGGCCAGCAGGGCGGCGGCCATCGGCGGGTCGTACTCGTCGCTGAGGACCAGGTCCTCCTTGGTCGGGAAGTAGCGGAAGAAGGTGGCCGGCGAGACCTGCGCGGCGGTGGCGATCTGGTCCACCGTGGTGGCGTCGTAGCCCTGCTCGGCGAAGAGCCGGTAGGCCTCGCGGCGCACCGTGCGCCGGGTCTGCTGCTTCTTGCGCTCGCGCAGCGACTGCGGCTCCCGGAACAGCTCGGCGGCCAGGTCACCGGGCTGGGACGCTGAGGGGGCCGCGGTCGGCTGCGCTTCGTTCATGCCAGCGATTGTCCGCGATCGACCGGCGCCGGGGCCAGCGGCGCGGTCACCCGGCCCTCCGCGCGCTCCCGACCCCCGAGCCGCCCGCCGCCCCGCCGCCCACGACATCCGCCGCCGAGCCGCCCGCCGCCCCGCCGCCCGCCGCCCCCGCGTCGGTGTCGTGGCGCGGCATCCGCAGCGCGATCAGCAGCGCGGAGAGCGCGGCGACCACCGCGGAGAGCACCAGCACCACGTCCATCCCGTGCACGTACGCGCCGTGCGCCGCCGCGGCCAGGTCCGGGCGGGCCAGCTGCCGGGCGATGGCGTCGGCGGCGAGCACCGACTGGCCGGCCTGGTGCGCGAGACCGCCGCTCAGGCCGCCCCCGCCCAGCGCGCCGGTGTGCAGCGCGCCGCGGTAGGCGCCGGCGAGCAGGCTGCCGAAGGCCGCCACGCCGATCGCGCCGCCGACCTGGCGCAGCGTCTGCAGCAGGCCGGAGCCGACGCCCGCCCGCTCCCTGGGCAGGTGCGCCATCGCGGCGGCGGAGGCCGGGATCAGCGCCATGCCCAGGCCGAAGCCGAAGAACGGCACCCAGCAGGCGGCCCAGCCGTAGCCGTCCGCCAGGCCGGTGCGGCTGCCGGCCAGGGAGGCCGCGCCGAGCACCAGCAGCCCGGTGACGATCACCGCGCGCGAGCCCAGCTTCCGCGCGAGGCGCTCGCTGAGCTTGGCGGCGACCACCAGGCCCGCCATCATCGGGGTGATCCGCAGCCCGGTGCCCATCGCGTCCACGCCCTGCACGCCCTGGAAGTAGAGGGGAAGCACGAAGAAGGCGCCGAGCATCACCAGCGAGACCAGGAAGACGGCGACCGACGCCCACCGGTAGCCGCGGTCGACCAGCAGGGAGAGGTCCAGCATCGGGTGCGCCTGGCGCCGGCTGCGCACCACCAGCGCGGTGAGCGCGAGCACCGAGCCGGCCAGCATGCCGATGACCAGGGCGTCGGACCAGCCGCGCTCGGGGCCCTCGATGATCCCGTAGGTGAGCGCGGCCAGGCCGCCGGCGGCGAGGGTGGCGGCCAGCGGGTCGATCGCCGGGGTGGCCGGGTTGCGGGACTCGGGCAGCAGCACCAGGCAGGCCACGATGCCCACCGCGACCAGCGGCAGGTTGATCAGGAAGACCGAGCCCCACCAGTAGTGCTGCAGCAGCAGCCCGCCGAGCAGCGGCCCGAGCGGCGCGCCGGCCGCGGTGGCGGCGGTGACGGTGGAGATGGCCCGGCGCCGCTCGGCGGCCGGGAAGAGGCCGGGGATCACCGCCATCGACATCGGCATCACCAGGGCCGCGGCCAGGCCCATCGCGGCGCGCGCCGCGATCAGCGTGCCGGGGCTGTCGGCCAGCATGCCGGTGAGCGAGGCCAGCCCGAACAGGCCCAGGCCCCCGGTGAGCAGCCGGCGCCGGCCGATCCGGTCGCCGAAGAGTCCGGCGGGCAGCAGTAAGGCGGCGAAGGCGAGCGTGTAGGCGTCGACGATCCACTGCTGCTGGCCGGTGGTGGCCTGCAGGGCGCTTGCCATGGTGGGCAGCGCGACGTTGAGGATCGTCTGGTCGAAGCCGAGCACCAGGACGCTGAGCGCCACGGCGACCAGCGCGATCCAGCGCCGCGGGTGGCCGGTGTCCGGGGAGTCGGCGCCGTCCGGGGCGGTGCCGGTGGGCGGGGCGGAGGAGGGCGGGGCGGATGCGCGCATGGTGAACCTCCGGGCAGGCTGGCGAGGCCGATAGAGAGTCGATGTCAAATGAAAGTAACTCTCAGAATTTTCGGACCGTCAAGTGCCCAGCTCCGAGGGGGTGCGCCGATCCCGGTGTCGCTACGGACTGCGTTCGCAGCACCGGGAGTTGATGAAACATTGATGCACTGTTCGCCCGCCGACGACCACGCGCCGTCACGCTCCGTGGATACGATGGGCCATTGGGTTGTCACGGGAGAGGTGGCGGTGGCCGTGAAGGATGCGCGGGATCTTCAGCTCTGGGGCACGGTCGCCGTGGTGGGGGCCGCACTGGCCGTGGTCGCCGCCTACCTGGCCGACGGGGCCCCGCTGGTGTGGGCGGTCGCCACCGTGGAGGTGCTGCTGGTGATGGTCTACGTCGGGCGCCGGTTCCGCTACATGGCCCGCCGGGCCGGGGCCACGCGGGCGGCCGGCCGGGCCCGGGCGGCGGCGGTCCAGCCCGGCGCGCGCGCCGGTGCCGCCCACTGCGAGCGCTGCCGGCGGGTCCATGAGCAACGCGCGGAGAGCGCCGCCCGGCGGGCGACGCTCTCGGTGACGGGGGCCGTGGAGGAGCCGGGCTCAGCGGGCCACGTTGTAGGCCACCAGCGAGACACCCACGTACTGGACGATGAAGGCCCCGAGGGTGAAGGCGTGGAAGACCTCGTGGAACCCGAACCATCGTGGTGACGGGTTGGGGCGCTTGAGGCCGTAGACCACCCCGCCGGCGCTGTAGAGCAGCCCGCCGATGACCAGCAGGGTGATCACGGCGACGCCGCCGGTGCGCAGGAAGTCGGGCAGGAAGAAGACCGCCGCCCACCCCAGCGCGAGGTAGCAGGGCGTGTAGAGCCAGCGCGGCGCGCCGACCCAGAAGACCCGGAACGCTATCCCCGCCAGTGCTCCGCCCCAGACCAGCCAGAGCAGCAGCTGCCGGCGCCCGCCGTCCAGCAGCAGGATGGTGAAGGGCGTGTAGGACCCCGCGATGATCAGGAAGATGTTCGCGTGGTCGAGCCGGCGCAGCACCGCGTCGCCGCGCGGGCCCCAGGTGAAGCGGTGGTAGACCGCGCTGACGCCGAAGAGCAGCCAGGCGCTCGCCGAGTAGACCGCGCAGGCGATCCGCGCCTGGGTCGAGCCGGCCAGGCAGATCAGCACGATGCCGGCGGCCAGGGACGCCGGGAACATCCCCGCGTGCAGCCAGCCGCGCCAGGCCGGCTTGAGCGGCGGCGCGGCCGAGTCCGCTGGGGCCGATGAGGGTATTGAGACTGATGGGGCTGATGAGCCCCCGGTCGATGTCGGGTCGTCGCCGGGCCGGCTGGGTTCGCCGGCGAGGGCGTGATGATCCGCAGTCATGGCGCTCATGCTACCTACGGGCGCGTAGGTTACTGATAAGTAGGAAGTGGCTCTCATCACTTTTGGCCATTCTGGAGTACTCGGCTGTGATCGGGACGACTCCCGGCTCTGCCGCTTCCGCCCTCACGCGCGTCAGTTTTTAGCCATTGAGTAGTAAAACTTGCGGCAAAGCCGCCATCGCGCCATGTTGGCGCCCAAAAGGCGGAGCTACGCTGCAAGCACCCTCAAACCCCCGGACGTCTGCTCAAGGCCGAGCAGGCGCGAAACGGAGCGATCGTGTCGTACGAGAACTCTGCCGTCAGCGCAGCCGCCCCCACCCGCCACCACCGCCTGCTGGCCTGGGTCAGCGAGATCGCCGAGCTCACCGAGCCGGACCGCGTCGAGTGGTGCGACGGCTCGGAGGAGGAGTACCAGCGCCTCGCCGAGCTCCTGGTGGCGCAGGGCACCTTCAGGAAGCTCAACGCCGAGAAGCGGCCCAACTCCTACTACGCCGCCTCGGACCCGAGTGACGTCGCGCGGGTCGAGGACCGCACCTTCATCTGCTCCGAGCAGGAGAAGGACGCCGGCCCCACCAACCACTGGAAGGCCCCCGCCGAGATGCGGGAGATCTTCTCGGGCGCGAACGGGCTGTTCAAGGGCGCCATGAAGGGCCGCACGATGTACGTCGTGCCGTTCTCGATGGGTCCGGTCGGCTCCCCGCTGGCCGCGTACGGCGTCGAGATCACCGACTCCGCCTACGTCGCGGTCTCGATGCGCGTGATGACCCGGATGGGCCAGGCCGTGCTCGACCAGCTCGGCGAGGACGGCGAGTTCGTCAAGGCCGTGCACACCGTCGGGGCCCCGCTGGCCGAGGGCGAGGCCGACGTGGCCTGGCCGTGCAACACCACCAAGTACATCTCGCACTTCCCCGAGACCCGCGAGATCTGGTCCTTCGGCTCCGGCTACGGCGGCAACGCCCTGCTGGGCAAGAAGTGCTACGCGCTGCGGATCGCCTCCACGATGGCCCGCGACGAGGGCTGGCTGGCCGAGCACATGCTCGTCCTCAAGCTCACCCCGCCCACCGGCGAGGCCAAGTACATCGCCGCGGCCTTCCCGAGCGCCTGCGGCAAGACCAACCTCGCCATGCTCCAGCCGACCATCCCGGGCTGGAAGGTCGAGACGATCGGCGACGACATCGCCTGGATGCGCTTCGGCGCCGACGGCCAGCTGCGCGCCATCAACCCGGAGGCCGGCTTCTTCGGCGTCGCCCCCGGCACCGGCACGGACACCAACGCCAACGCCATCGACACCCTGTACGGCAACACGGTCTTCACGAACGTCGCGCTGACCGACGACGGCGACGTCTGGTGGGAGGGCCTGACCGAACAGGCCCCCGCGCACCTGATCGACTGGCGCGGCAACGACTGGACGCCGGACAGCGACACGCCGGCCGCCCACCCCAACGCGCGGTTCGCCGTCCCGGCCGCGCAGTGCCCGACCATCGCCCCGGAGTGGGAGGACCCGGCGGGTGTGCCGATCTCGGCCATCCTCTTCGGCGGCCGCCGGGCCACCGCGGTCCCGCTGGTCACCGAGTCCTTCGACTGGCAGCACGGCGTCTTCCTGGGCTCCAACATCGCCTCCGAGAAGACCGCCGCCGCCGAGGGCACGGTCGGCGAGCTGCGCCGCGACCCGTTCGCGATGCTGCCCTTCTGCGGCTACAACATGGGCGACTACTTCGCGCACTGGCTGAAGCTGGGCGCGCAGGCCGACGCCGCCAAGCTGCCGAAGATCTACTACGTCAACTGGTTCCGCAAGAACGCCGACGGGCAGTTCGTCTGGCCGGGCTACGGCGAGAACAGCCGCGTGCTCAAGTGGATCGTCGAGCGCCTGCAGGGCAGCGGCGAGGGCGTCGACACCCCGATCGGCATCCTGCCGGCCGAGGGCGCCCTGGACCTGGACGGCCTGGACCTCAGCGCCGCGGACCTGGAGCTGCTGCTCACCGTGGACGCCGACATCTGGCGCCAGGAGGCCGCGCTGATCCCGGCCCACCTGGAGCTCTTCGGCGAGTACACCCCCACCGAGCTGTGGGACGAGTACCGGGCGCTGGTCAAGCGCCTGGGCTGACCCGGACCAGGTCCGGCCGTCGCTGCACCAGCGGCGCGGCGGCCGGACCGCAGACGTGTGACCGCAGGCCGGGCCCCGAGGGGGTCCGGCCTGCGGTTGTGCTCTGCGGCTGCAGCTTCGTCTACGGCTGGACGTAGCCCGCCAGGAAGTCGCCGATCCGGGTGACCGCGTCCTCGATCTCCTCCGGGCGCGGCAGCGTGACCAGGCGGAAGTGGTCCGGCTCGGGCCAGTTGAAGCCGCTGCCCTGGACGATCAGGATCCGCTGGGAGCGCAGCAGGTCGAGCACCATCTGCGCGTCGTCCTTGATCTTGTACACCGCCGGGTCGAGCCGCGGGAAGGCGTAGAGCGCGCCCTTCGGCTTGACGCAGCTGACCCCGGGGATCTCGTTCAGCAGCCGGTACGCGGCGTCGCGCGACTCCAGCAGCCGCCCGCCCGGCAGGATCAGGTCCTTGATCGACTGCCGGCCGCCGAGCGCCGCCGCCACCGCGTGCTGGGCCGGCATGTTGGCGCACAGCCGCATGCTCGCCAGCACGGTCAGGCCCTCGATGTAGCTGCGGGCGCGGTGCCGGTCGCCGGAGAGCACCATCCAGCCGGAGCGGAAGCCGGCCACCCGGTACGACTTGGACATCCCGTTGAACGTGACGCAGAACAGGTCCGGGGCCAGGGTGGCCAGCGGGACGTGCACCGCGTCGTCGTAGAGGATCTTGTCGTAGATCTCGTCCGCGTAGATCACCAGCTTGTGCTGCCGGGCGAGTTCGACGATCCCCTCCAGCACCTCCTGCGGGTAGACCGCGCCGGTGGGGTTGTTGGGGTTGATCACCACGATCGCGCGGGTGCGGTCGGTGATCTTCGCCGCGATGTCCGCGAGGTCCGGGTACCACTCGGCCTGCTCGTCGCAGCGGTAGTGCACGGCGGTACCGCCGGCCAGGCTGACCGAGGCGGTCCACAGCGGGTAGTCGGGCGCCGGCACGAGCACCTCGTCGCCGTCGTCCAGCAGCGCGGTCATGGCGAGCTGGATCAGCTCGGAGACGCCGTTGCCGAGGAAGACGTCCTCGACGGTCAGCCCGTGCAGCCCGCGCTCCTCGTACTGCATGACCACCGCGCGCCGGGCCGCCAGCAGGCCCTTGGAGTCGCCGTAGCCGTGCGCGGAGGAGAGGTTGCGCAGGATGTCCTGGAGGATCTCCGGCGGTGCCTCGAAGCCGAACGCGGCCGGGTTGCCCGTGTTCAGCTTGAGGATGCGATGCCCCTGGTCCTCCAGTCGCATCGCCTCGTCGAGCACCGGGCCGCGGATGTCGTAGCAGACATTGGCGAGCTTGCTGGACTGGATGACCTGCATGCGGTCACTGTACGGCTCGCCAACCCCCGGCCGGGCGTGTTCTTGACCACGGGGTGCCGCGGGTGAGGCGCTCACGGGCCGGGCCTGCGGGAGCCACGGCCGGCGGGTGCGGGCGTCACGTCGGGGGCGTCACGTCGGGGGCGGGGCGGGTGGTGGGGCGCCCACCGGCGCGGGCAGCGCGTACAGGGAGCGGCCGAAGGCGGCGTAGAGGAAGGCCTCGTCGCGGGCGAGCTGCCAGCCGGAGCCGAACCGGGAGTCCGGCGCCAGCACGCCGTCGACCCGCCGGCGGGCCAGGTCGACCCGGTAGAGCCGACCGAGTGCGCCGGGCAGGAAGAGGCTGTCGCCGACGACCAGCGGCCGGGCGCCGGAGGGCGGTCCGGGCAGCGCCAGCTCCCAGAGCGGGGTGCCGTCCAGCGAGTCGAAGGCGCTGAGCCGGGGCTCGCCGTCGGCGGCGAGCACCTGGTCCCGGTGGACGGCGGCCGGGGTCCACGCGCCGTCCGCGGCGCCGGCGGGACCGCGGTGCCACAGCTCGCTGCCGTCCGCCTGGCTGATCGCCTGCAGGGTCCGCTCGTCCTGGCCGATCGGCAGGTAGAGCTGCCCGGTGTCGGGGGTGAACCAGCTGCAGCGCCGTGGGGCGGCGGTGGCCGGGTAACTCCAGAGCACTGCTCCGTTCAGCGGCTCCCGCACCACGACGTGACCACTGCTCTCGGCGAAGAGCAGTGCTCCGGTCTGCGTGCGGCCGCGGTAGGCGGAGGCCGTGGTGTTGATCCGCCCGGTCGCCTCGATGGCCTCGGTGAACGACCAGCGCACGTCCCGGGTCGCCACCGAGAGCCCGAACCAGGCGTAGCGGTCGGCCAGTCCGGCGGCCGGCACCGGGCCGCCCCCGTAGACGGCGCTGTCGTTGGCCGCCACCAGCGTGTCCGGGACGATCGGGCCCTCCGCTGTCGGCACCGAGGAGACCGTCCAGTTCACGCTGCCGTCGGCGGCGTTGAGGCAGTGGATGGTCCCGCCGGCCAGCACGTAGCAGAACCGGCCGGCCACCTGCGGACCGGTCGCGGCCGCGGCGGTCGGGTAGGACCACTGGACCACGCCGGTCAGCTGCTGGAGCGCGACCAGCCGGGCGCCGTCGGTGCAGAGCACCAGCCGCTCGTCCGGGGCCGGGACGAACTCCAGGTCCGGGTGGCTGACCTGCCACTGCGGCACCAGCGTCTGCGGCGGCGGCACCGGATCCGACCGGCGGAGCGCGGTGGCCACCGCCACCCCTCCGACCGCCAGGCCGGTCGCGACCCCGGCCCCGCCGAGCAGCAGGCCGCGGCGGGAGAGCGGTCGGGTCGGGGTCGGCGGGGACGGCGGGGGCGGTGAGGTCGGCGAGGTCGGGGGCAGCGGGGTCGACGGGGTCGGCGTCGGCGGCGTGGACGGGGGCGGGGGTGCGCCGTGGGGGCGCCCGCCCGCCGCGCCGGTACGGCTTCGAGGGGCGGTGGGCCACGGCCGCCGGCGGTCCGGCGGTCGCAGGTACCCGTCGGCCTCCCGCACCTCCCGGGCCAGCTCCACCAGCGCCGCCTGGGGCAGCCAGCCCCGGGCGAACGCGGCGGCATCGGCCCGGGCGTCGGCGTCGGCGTGGGCGTCGGCATCGGTCGCGTCGTCGTCGGCCCGGGCCACCGCGCCCGGCGTGGCCCGCAGCCGTTCGCCCAGGGCACGCGCCGTCGGCCGGTCGGCGGGATCCCGCGAGAGCGCCTCGGCCAGCACCGGCCGCAGCGAGGCGGGCACCGCCCGCAGGTCGGGACCGGGGTGGACCAGCCGACCCAGCGGCCCCGGCAGCACGGTCGGCTCCGCCGGCTCCCACGCCCGGTCCCGCTCCTGCTCCGGCTCCCGTTCCCCCGCACCGCCCGCCGGCCGCACGCCGCCCGGTGGCCCGTGCGGGTCGGCGGCCAGCGCGGGGGCCAGCACGGCGGCCAGCGCGTACACGTCGCCCGCCGGCCCGGCCCGGAACCCGGCCGCCTGCTCGGGCGGCATGTAGCCGGGCGTGCCGAGCACCGCGCCGGTGCGGGTCAACGCCGGTGCCCCGGCGATCCGGGCCAGCCCGAAGTCGATCACCCACGGCCCGTCCGGGGTGACCAGCACGTTGGACGGTGTCAGGTCCCGGTGCGCCAGCCCCGTCGCGTGCAGCGCGGTCAGCGCCCGGGCCACCGCGGCGCCCAGCAGGCGGACCGCCGGCTCGGGCAGCGGCCCGCAGCGCGCCACCAGCTCGCCCAGGGCCAGGCCCGGTACGTACTCGGTGGCCAGCCACGGCGGTTCGGCCTCCGGGTCGGCCGCCAGCAGCGGCACCAGGTGCGGACCGGCGACCGCGCGCGCGGCCGTCACCTCCGCCCGGAACCGGGGCCGGTAGTCGTGCCCGCGGGCGTACTCGGCCCCGACCACCTTGACCGCCACCGTGCGCGCCGTGGCGCCACGTCCCGATCGGGCCAGGTAGACCCGGCCCATGCCGCCGGCGCCGAGCAGCGCCAGCAGTTCGTAGGGACCGGCGGTGCGCGGGTCGTCCGGCCCGAGTGGCTCTGGCGCCATGCGGCTGATCCTCCGTGCGACGGTGGTGACGACTGGTCAGCTCACCACTGTGACGGGAGGGATGGGCCGCGGGGAAGGGTGGCGTCCCCCTCTCCGCGGCTCCGGTCGGCGCGAGCCGCTCGGCGAGCCGGGGTCAGACGTCGATCCGCTCGGCAGTCCGGTCGGCGATCCGGGTCAGACCGGCGGCAGGGCGTAGATCGTCGCGCCGAAGGTGGCGAAGAGCCGCTCGCCGTCCGTGCTGAGGAACCAGTCGTCGCCGGTGTTCAGGCCGTTCTTGAAGGTCCAGCGGATCCTGGCCTGCTTGACGTCGATCGCGTAGACGCCCTCGTCGCCCGCGCCCGGCACGAAGAGCGTCTCCTTGACCAGCAGCGGCGCGGCCAGCGCGGAGGGGCGCCGCGGGACCGGGCAACTCCACAGCTTCGTACCGTCCTTGGCGCTCCAGGCGGTGACCGCCGCGGTGCCGTCGGTGCCGTAGACCACGCCGTTCGCCACCGTCACCGGCGTGTACATCCGCTGCTCGCCCGCCGGGACCCGGTTCTGCCAGACCTGGCCGCCGTCGGACAGCCGGACCGCCTGAAGGCCGTTGCCCCCGGCCAGGCAGTACGCCTGGGTGGCGTCGGCGGCGAACGGGAAGGCCGCCTTGGCGCCGGTGGCGGCGAACCAGAGCTGCCGGCCGTCCTGGCCGCTGCGCGCCACCAGGTTCTCCTGGTCGTCGGTGTAGTACAGCGAGCCGCCCGCGACCAGGCTGTCGACCAGCGGGTCGGTCCCCGCCTTGCGCTGCTGGAACCAGAGTTGCTGCGAGCCGGCGAGCGAGAAGGCCAGCACGCCGTCGGTTCCGGTGGTGCCGGCCTCGCCGGCCGGCAGGATGCTCGCCAGCAGGTAGACGGCCTGCTGGTCGGCGCCGAGCAGGATGCCGGGGGAGATCGTGTTGCCGCCGGGGTCCTTGCGGGCGGACTTCCAACTCGGTTGCCCGCTCACCGAGTCGTAGCCACTGACCGCGTCGAAGCTGCTGGTGTAGACCCGGCCGGCGCCGACCGCCGCGAAGGTGGCGCTGACGTCCCGGCGGGCCCACTTCTCCTGGCCGGTCACCGCGTCGATCGCCACCAGGCCCGCGCCCTGCGGGTGCACCATGCCCCGGGAGACCAGCGCGGGCGCACTGGAGAGCCGCCCCTGCGCGGGGTAGGTCCAGAGCGGCTGTGGCGGGACGCCGTCCGCGCGCGACTGCGAGGGGACCGGGACGGGCTGCGCGGAGCCGCCCGCCGAGCCACCCGCCGAGGCGGCCGGGGAGCCCGCGGGGGTGGTGGAGCCGGCCGAGCCGCCCGCCAGCGGCTTGCCCGGGCCGCCGCCGGACCCGGAGAGCGCCCAGCCGATGCCACCCGCCGCCGCGAGCGCGAGCGCCCCGCCGCCGGCCAGCAGCAGACCGCGCCGCGACGGCCGGTCGCCGGTGGCGGTGGCGGTGCCGGTGGTCGCGCCGGCGGTGGTGGGCGGCAGCGGTGTGGTGGGTGCGGTGGGAGCGCCGGAGCCGGAGGAAGCGCCCAGCCGCACCGTGCCGCCGTCGCCGCCGCCCGTGGTGGCCGCGCCGTCCACCGTGGTCGGTGCGTACGGCGTGGCCTGCGCCTGCGCCTGCGCCTGCGCCGTCCCGCGGGCCGGCGTCTCCATGTCCATCACCGTCGCCGCGTGCCGGGCCAGCGCGGAGGCGACCGGCACCGGAAGCCAGCCGTCGCGCAGCGCGGCCTGCGCGCCGTCCGGCGCCAGCAGCCCGACCAACTGCTCGGGCGTGGGCCGCCGGGCCGGGTCCTTGGCCAGGCAGCCGCCGATCACCTCGCGCAGCGCCGGCGGCAGCGCGCCCAGCTCCGGCTCGTCGTGGACGACCCGGTAGAGCTGGGCGGCCGCTCCCGAGTCGCTGTCGAACGGGCCGTGCCCGGTGGCCGCGTAGAGCAGCACCGAGGCGAGCGAGAAGACGTCGCCGGCCGGGCCCATCGGCCGGCCCGACGCCTGCTCGGGGCACATGTAGCCGGGCGAGCCGACCACCACACCGGTCCGGGTGAACTGGTCGCCGTCCATCGCCCGGGCGATGCCGAAGTCGATCAGCCGGGGACCGTCGGCGGCCAGCAGCACGTTGGACGGCTTCAGGTCCCGGTGCACGAGTCCGGCCGCGTGCACCGCCCGCAGCGCCTGCGCCAGGCCCGCGCCGAGCGCGCGCACCGAGGACTCGGGCAGCGGACCGTGCGTGCGCACCGCCTCGGTCAGCGACGGGCCCAGCACGTAGGCGGTGGCCAACCACGGGATGGGGCCGCCGAGTTCGGCGTCCACCACGGGCGCGGTGTAGGCCCCGTCCACCGCCCGGGCGGCCGCCACCTCGCGGCCGAACCGTTCGCGGAACTCGGCGTCCCCGGCCAGTTCGGTGCGGACCACCTTGACGGCCACCGTCCGTCCGCCCGCCGAACGGGCCAGGTACACCCGGCCCATGCCGCCCTCGCCCAGCCGGGCGAGCAGTCGGTACGGGCCGATGGCCTCGGGATCTGTGCTGTCCAGCGGTTCCATGGCAGGGCTCCCCGTTCGGTGCTCGTGCGATCGCGTGATCGATCGTCACGATTCGCTCGACCCGTGATCGTACGGGTCCTAGGCTCGGCGCAGCAGAGGCAGGGGAGAGGAGCAGCTGTGATCGGAACGGTCCTGGGAGCACTCGCCGGCGCCCGCCGCCCCCGGGCTGGGGGCCGCGGCCACCCGGCTCGCGGTCCCGTACGGCGAGCCGGCCCACGTCTGCGACTGCGGCCGCGCCTCGCGCCTGCTGGCTCCGGGGGGCCGCTGCCCGGGCTGCGCCGCGCGGCTCGGACCGGCGCCGCTGACGGTGGAGGCGGTCGCGGTGCTGGTCGGCGCGGCGGTCGGGGCCTCGGCGAGCTGGCCGCTGGGCCCGCTGCTGGTCTACGTCGCCCTGCTCGCCGTCGTGCTCGCCTTCGTGGACGTCGCCGTGCACCGCCTGCCCGACTCCCTCACCCTGCCGCTGGCGCTGGGCACCGCCGTGCTGCTGACGGCGGCGGCCCTGCTCGAGGACCGCCCGGCCGTGCTGACCCGCTGCCTGCTCGGCGCCGGCGCCCTCTTCCTCTTCTACGGCCTGCTGGCCCTGCTCGGCCCGATGGGCCTGGGCGACGTCAAGCTCGCCCCGACCCTCGGCGCGGTGCTCGCCTGGTACGGCTGGCGCACCCTCGTCGACGGCGCCTTCGCCGGCTTCCTGCTGGCCGCCCTCTGGGGACTGGCGCTGCTCCTCACCGGCCGCGCCAAGGCCAGGGATCCGCTGCCCTTCGGCCCCTGCATGCTGCTCGGCGCCCTGCTGGCGCTGCTGACGACGACCTGAACCGCCGGGCACGCCGGTGCGGGCACCCCGGGCACGGGCACCCCGGGCACGGCCGGCCGGGGCCGGGCGCCTGGCAGGATGTCGCAGATGAGCGAGCAGAACGTCACCCTGACGACCTGGCACCTGGAGCAGGACTCCGCCGCCCACGTCCGTGCCGTGCCCGCGCCCGCGGGGCTGGAGCTGCGGATCGTGCGGGCGGAGCTGATCGGGCCGGAGTTCGCACGGTTCCTCTACACGGCGGTGGGCGGCGCCTGGACCTGGACGGACCGGTTGCCGTGGACCTACGAGCAGTGGGCGCGGTGGCTGGCCAAGGACGGGTCCGAGACCTGGGTCGCCTGGGTCCACGGGACCCCCGCGGGGTACGTCCAGTTGGAGCCGCACCCGGACGGCGTGGTGGAGATCGCCTACTTCGGCCTGCTGCCGGCCTTCATCGGCCGGGGACTCGGCGGGCACCTGCTCGGCGTCGGCCTGCAGCGTGCCTGGGACCTGGCCGAGCGCCACCCGGACCTGCCGGCCACCCGGCGGGTCACCGTGCACACCTGCTCGCTGGACGGACCGGCCGCGCTGCACACCTACCAGGCGCGCGGCATGCTCCTGTTCCGCACCGAGACGACCGAGCAGCCGGCGCTCGTCACCCCGGGCCCCTGGCCGGGCGCCGGGCCCACCACCGGCGCGGCGGGAGTCGGTTCGCGGACGACGTAGGCTCTCGGACATGAAGGCTGGGGATGGGGACGGAGCCGGGGTCGGGGACGAGGTCGGGGACACCGACGGCGACGCGCAGGTGATCGGGAGCGGCCGCCGGGCGGCGACCGTCGTCACGGCCGTCGTGCTGAGCCTGGTCGCGGGCGGGCTGCTGGTGCTGCTCGGTGCGCGGTTCGGCTGGCACCTGGGCTTCGCCTGGCTGGCGGCGAAGGGCGTGGCCAAGGCCGCCGTCGCGGTGCCGGTCGCCGCCCTCGCGGTGGCCGCCTGGTGGCGCGCACGCCGCTCCGCGCAGAGCGGCGGCGACAGTGAAGCCGACAGCAGCAGCACCACCGCCGCCACCAGCACCACCGGCGCCGAGTAGCCAGCGCGCGGTCAGCACGGGAACCGACCGCCGTGGGCACCGACGACGGCGGGGCGCCGCACCTGTTCGGTGCGGCGGGCCCCGCCGGGTGCGCTCCCGGCCCCTCCCTCAAGAGGCCGTCCGCGCGGGGGACGTGCGGCTGGTGGCTACTTCATGCCGTGCGCGTGGTTGCCCACGTTGGTGGAGAAGTCGTTGCCGTTCTTGGCGTCCCAGTTGGTCGACCAGGCCATCGCGCCACGGATGGTGGGCCACTTGGCCGGCGGCACGAAGCTGCCGCAGTTGGTGCCGGTCGCCAGGCAGTCCAGCGCGTTGTTCACCACGGTGGAGTTGACGTAGCCGCCGCCCGCCGCCTGGCTGGAGGCCGGGACGCCGATGCCCACCTGGGACGGGTCGAGGCCGCCCTGGATGTGCGTGCAGACCTGGCTGGTGATGAAGTCCTCGGTGCCCTGGTTGTAGACCTTGCCGTCGCAGCCGGGCATGCCGCCGGAGTTGTAGAACTGGGTGTTGACGACGGTGAGGATGTCCTTGACGCCCAGCGCGAGCTGGAAGTAGCCGCTGCTGGTGGTGTACATGTCCAGCGTCTGCGGGGCCATCGTCAGTACGAAGCCGCTGCCGACCTTGCTCGCCAGGCTGTGCAGGCCCTGCGCCATGTAGGTCGGGCTGATGCCGTTCTCGAGGTCGATGTCGACCCCGTCGAAGCCGTACTGCTGGATCAGCGCGTAGGCGCTGTTGGCGAAGTTGGCGGCCGCGGTGGCGTCGCCCACGGTGATCGCGCCGTTCTGGCCGCCGATCGACAGCACGACCTTCTTGCCGGCCGCGTGCTTGGCGGCGATGTCGGCCCGGAACTGGGCGTCGGTGTAGCCGCCGAGGTTCTTGGCGAGGGTCGGGTCGAGGGTGAAGGTGATGCCGCCGGTCTTGGACGGGTCGGCGTCGGCGAAGGAGACCGCGATGATGTCGTAGTTCGCCTGGACGTCGGCGAGCTTCTGGTCGGTGGCGCCGTTGTCGAAGTTCTGCCAGTAGCCGGTGATGACGTGCTTGGGCAGCCCGGTCGACGGCGGCGGCGTGGTGGTGGAGGTCGGCGTCGGGGTCGGCGTCGGCGTCGGCGTGGGCGTGGGCGTGGGCGTGGGCGTGGGCGTGGGCGTGGGCGTCGGGGTGGGAGTCGGCGTGGGCGTCGGCGTCGGCGTCGGGGTGGGAGTCGGCGTGGGCGTCGGCGTCGGAGTCGGCGTGGGCGTGGGCGTGGGCGTCCCCGTCCCGCCCGGCCCGGTCAGCGTGATGTCGTCCGCGTCGTACGCGCCCTGCCCGTACCACCCGTGCACGTAGAGCGTGACGCTCCTGGTGCTCGCGCCGGTGGTGAAGGTGCTGCTCAGCTGGTTCCAGGAGGTCTGGCTCGACCAGCTGCTCGGGTCGGTGCCGCCGGTGCCGCTGGCGCCCAGGTAGACGTACGGGCCCTGCACCCAGCCGGCCAGCGTGTAGCTGGAGTTGGGCTGCACGGCGATGGTCTGGGTGCACTGCGCGGTGTCCGAGCCGCTCGGCGTGGCCTGCAGCGCGCCGGTGCCGCTGTGCACCGGGGAGCCGACCGCGCTCGCGGTGCCCGTGCAGACCCAGCCGGTCAGGCCGGACTCGAAGCCGCCGTTGGAGACCAGGTTGCCGACCGCGGCGCTCGCTCCGCCGGCGAAGAGGGCCAGGCCGGTGCCGGCCAGGGCGAGCGCGGTGGTGCCGGCGGCCAGCGCGGGCAGCGCACGGCGGCGGCGACGGTGGGTGGGGATGACCGTCCGGGTCATACGGGCCATGACGACTCTCCTGGGGGAGGAGGAGAGGAGCCGCCGCGGTGGGGGTCGCGGCGGCCCCGCGTGGGGGAGGGAGGTACCGCAAATCAGCTGCGAGGAGCAGCGGTTGAACGCGCAACCGCTTGACGAACAAGCTGGACTAGACCAATGGCATGCGTCAAGCACCGATCCGCCGACTTACGACTCCGTTAAGGATCCGGAGACCTGACCGTGTCCGGCCGTCCCGGGCGGGTCACCGCAGGTCGTGAGTCGATCGCCGGGAGTGCGGGAGGGCTTCCGCGACCTGCGGCTTTCCTCCTGGCCAGGGGGTCGGAGTAGGCTTCTGCGGGACCCGTGGCAGCGAGGGCCGGGGGATCTGAGGGGGCGAGAGCTCAGAGGGGCTGAATCGTGATGGGTCTGCGTGATCTGGTCGACCGCACGCCGGGTCTGCGAAGCCTGTTGGGCGGCATGTACCGCCTCTACGGCCAGCGGGTCGAGGCGCACCTGGCCCGCACCCCGCACCACGTCGCCGTGATCATGGACGGCAACCGCCGGTGGGCCAAGGCGGCCGGCGGCACCACGGCCTACGGTCACCAGCGCGGCGCCGACAAGATCGCCGAGTTCCTCGGCTGGTGTGACGAGACCAAGATCGAGGTCGTCACCCTCTACATGCTCTCCACCGACAACCTCTCGCGCCCCGCCGACGAGCTGGTCCCGCTGCTGGGCATCATCGAGGACGCGGTGGCCAAGCTGGCCGAGGTCCGCCGCTACAAGATCCGCCCGATCGGCACCCTCGACCTGCTGCCGCAGCGCACCGCGGAGATCCTCAAGACCGCGGCCACCAACACCGCGCACCTCGAGGGCATCACGGTCAACGTCGCGGTCGGCTACGGCGGCCGCCACGAGATCGCCGACGCGGTCCGCTCGCTGCTCCAGGAGCACGCCGACCGCGGCACCTCGATCGAGGAGCTGGCCGAGCTGCTGGACGTCGAGCACATCGCCGAGCGCCTCTACACCAAGGGCCAGCCCGACCCCGACCTGGTGATCCGCACCTCGGGGGAGCAGCGGCTGTCGGGCTTCCTGCTCTGGCAGAGCGCGAACAGCGAGTTCTACTTCTGCGAGGCGTACTGGCCGGCCTTCCGCAAGGTCGACTTCCTGCGGGCGCTGCGCGCCTACGGCGAGCGCAACCGCCGCTACGGGGGCTGACCCGCGTCCGGAGTCCGGGGAGCGGTGGCCCGCACTCCGGACGAACCGGAGGCCGACATTCCATCGGGATGTTCCCGGGCGGGCCCCCACGGCAAACCTTCACCAGGAGTGATCTCCGAGTTCACCTCCGGCGGCATGCCCGACGCCTCGTCAGGGCATACACATGGCAGACCGGCACCCTGCCCATCGGGGTCGCGGGGGCCGGTGAGCCGCGGGTGACGCAGGGTCGCCCGCCCTGGAGGCCTAGTGGTCAGTACCAAGAGCCGCCGGACACCAGACCGGCGCACGTACGTCCTTGACACCAGCGTGCTCCTGGCCGACCCGCTCGCCATGACGCGCTTCGAGGAGCACGAGGTCGTGCTCCCGATCGTGGTGGTCACCGAGCTGGAGGCCAAGCGGCACCACCCCGAACTGGGCTACTTCGCCCGGCAGGCCCTGCGTCTGCTGGACGACTACCGGGTCCGGTACGGCCGGCTCGACGAGCCCATCCCGGTCGGGGAGATCGGCGGATCCATCCGCGTCGAGCTGAACCACTCGGACCCCTCCGTGCTGCCGGCCGGCTACCGGGTCGGCGGCGGCGAGGCGGACACCCGGATCCTCGCGGTCGCCCGCAACCTGCAGGCCGAGGGGTACGACGTCACCGTCGTCTCCAAGGACCTGCCGATGCGGATCAAGGCCAGTGCGGTCGGCCTGCTCGCCGAGGAGTACCGGGCGGAGCTGGCGGTCACCTCCGGCTGGACCGGCATGGCCGAACTCCAGGTGCCCGGCGACCAGGTGGACGAGCTCTTCAGCGCACCGCACGACGCCGCCGTCCAGGTGGACGGCGCGGACGAGCTGCCGGTGCACACCGGGCTGGTGCTGGCCTCGGAGCGTGGTCGGG
>NZ_BAAALF010000007.1:0-77113 GCF_039528135.1 Kitasatospora nipponensis
GCGTAGTTGGCAGGGCTTTGAACGGAACGGGAGTATTTCTTTAACAGCGGAGGCGTGAACGCGGAGCGGGCTACTCCAACACCGGGAGCAGTTCCGGGAGGTGGCCGTCGGAGGCCAGTGCCGCGGCGCGGCGTTCCTCGCTGACCTCGCCGTAGGTCGTGGTGCGCTGGCGGGCGGGGCGGCCCACCGACTCGGCGATGGCCTCCAGGTCCTTCACCGACTTGTAGCTGCCGTACGCCGAGCCCGCCATCCGGGAGATGGTCTCCTCCATCAGCGTGCCGCCCAGGTCGTTCGCGCCGCTGCGCAGCATCCGGGCCGCGCCCTCGGCGCCCAGCTTCACCCAACTGGTCTGGATGTTGGGGATGTGGGTGTGCAGCAGCAGTCGGGCCATCGCGATCACCGCGCGGTTGTCGCGGGCCGTGGGGCCCGGGCGGGCGATCCCGGCCAGGTAGACCGGCGCGTTGGTGTGGATGAACGGCAGCGTGACGAACTCCGTGAAGCCGCCGGTGCGTTGCTGGATCTCGGCGAGCAGGCGCAGGTGCGCCAGCCAGTGCGCCGGGTTGTCCACGTGGCCGTACATCATGGTGGACGAGGAGCGGATGCCCAGCTCGTGGGCCGTGCTGACCACCTCGACCCAGGTGTCGGCCGGCAGCTTGCCCTTGGTGAGCACCCAGCGGACCTCGTCGTCCAGGATCTCGGCGGCCGTGCCGGGGATGGTGTCCAGGCCCGCCTCCTTGGCCGCCGTCAGCCACTCGCGGATCGACAGGCCGGTGCGGGTGGCGCCGTTGACCACCTCCATCGGCGAGAAGGCGTGCACGTGGATGCCCGGGACCCGTTCCTTCACCGCTCGCGCGATGTCGAAGTAGGCGGTGCCGGGCAGGTCGGGGTGGATGCCGCCCTGCATGCAGACCTCGGTGGCGCCGACATCCCAGGCCTGGGCGGCCCGGTCGGCGACCTGGCCGAGCGAGAGGGTGTAGGCGTCGGCGTCGGTGCGGCGCTGGGCGAAGGCGCAGAAGCGGCAGCCGGTGTAGCAGACGTTGGTGAAGTTGATGTTCCGGGTGACGCAGTAGGTGACGGTGTCCCCCACCGCGTCGCGGCGGACGTCGTCGGCGATGGCGCAGAGCGCGTCCAGGGCCGGGCCGTCCGCGTGGAAGAGGGCGAGGGCCTGCTCGTCCGTCAGTCGGGTGGGGTCGTTCGCGGCGACCGACAGTGCTTGACGGATATCAGATGACAGAATCTGAAATCTGTCATCTGACAGCGCGCTGACCGACATCGCCCCCGCCTGCTCCCGCAGCGCCTCCCAGTCCCCGTACACCTCCTCGAAGTCCGCCCGCCGGTCCCCCGTGCGCCCCTCGGTGTCGATGGTGCGGTGCAGATCGGTGCGGCCCCCCGCCGCCGGCAGGTCCTCCGGCTCCTGCCAGGGCCGGCCCACCAGCGGCGCGTCCTCGCGGGCCATCCCCGTCACCGGATCAGCCAGCGCGTTGACGTGCGGCAGCAGCCGCGGGTCCAGCCACGGCTCGCCGCGCAGCAGGAACTCCGGATAGACCGTCAGCCGCTCCCGCAGCTCGAACCCGGCCGCCGCACTCTGCGCCGCCAGCTCCTCGATCTGCGGCCACGGCCGCTCCGGGTTGACGTGGTCGGCGGTCAGCGGGGAGACCCCGCCCCAGTCGTCGATCCCCGCCTCGATCATCATCCGGTACTGCCGGTCCACCAGGTTCGGCGGCGCCTGCAGCCGCGCGGCGGGCCCGAACACCACCCGCGCCACGGCGATGGTGGCCGCCAGGTCCGCGAGCTCCGCGTCCGGCCGCGACTGCATCACGGTGTCCGGCTTGGCCCGGAAGTTCTGGATGATCACTTCCTGGATGCCCTGGTAGCGCCGGGCCACCGCGCGGATCGCGAAGAGCGACTCGGCCCGCTCCTCGAAGGTCTCGCCGATGCCGATCAGCAGCCCGGTGGTGAACGGGACGGCGCTGCGCCCGGCGTCCTCCAGCGCCCGCAGCCGCACCGCCGGGTCCTTGTCGGGCGAGCCGTGGTGCGGGCCGCCGGGCTCGGACCACAGGCGGGTGGCGGTGGTCTCCAGCATCATCCCCATGGAGGGGGAGACCGGCTTCATCCGCTGGAACTCGGTCCAGGTCATCACCCCCGGGTTCACGTGCGGCAGCAGCCCGGTCTCCTCCAGCACCCGGATCGACATCGCCCGCAGGTAGGCGATGGTGTCGTCGTAGCCGTGCGCGTCCAGCCACTCGCGGGCCTCGGGCCAGCGGTCCTCGGGCCGGTCGCCGAGCGTGAAGAGCACCTCCTTGCAGCCCATCGCCGCGCCCTGGCGGGCGATCGCCAGCACCTGGTCGGGCGTCATGAACATCTCGTGCCCGGCCCGCCGGAGCTTGCCGGGGACGGTGACGAAGGTGCAGTAGTGGCAGCGGTCGCGGCAGAGCCGGGTGAGCGGCACGAACACCTTGCGGGAGTACGTGACGACCCCGGTGCGCCCGACCGCGGCGAGCCCGGCGTCGCGGATCCGGGCCGCCGTCGCGCACAGGTCCCGCAGGTCCTCGCCACGCGCCTGGAGCAGCACGGCGGCCTCGGCGGTGTCCAACGCCACGCCCTCGCGGGCCCGGTGCAGGGCACGACGCATGGCGTTGGCGGTCGGCGGTTGGTCCGCACGGGCGGGGGGCACGACGGCGGCGGGCGCGGCGGCGGCCGGCGCGGGGGCGGCGGTCGGCGCTGGGGGTCGCGTGGCGTCCATGCGCCGACCCTACGCCAGCAGGACGACCGGTCGCCCCGGGAACCCTGAGGCCGTATCAGGGTCGTCTGCATCGAGAGATGTACGAGGTTTTGGCCCTGCCGGGCGATGCCCCACCAGGGCACGCGGGGCTCTAATGGATGCCACGAGCCGGTAATCCACGGAGGGGCTGAGCGGGCGATGACACAGTACGCAGGGTTCGACGACGAGCAGGACGGCCAGGTCTACCGAGCGGGGCGCCGCACGGCCGCACGGGTGCTGGTTCCGGTGGCGATCGCCGCCGTCGCCGCGCTGGGCGTGGGCCTGGTGCCGGCGCTGGCCAACGACGGCACGGCGCCCGAGCTGCCGCAGCTGACGGCCCAGCAGCTGGTCGCCAAGGCGCTCGGCACCACCACCCAGACGCTCAGCGGCACCGTCCAGGTCTCCACCGACCTCGGCGTCCCCGCGCAGCTGCTGGACCTGGCGGGGCGCGGCGGCGGGGCCGCCGGGGTGGCGGGCAGCGCGGGCCAGGCCGGCGGCAGCGGGCAGGCCAGGCAGCAGGGCTCGGCCTCGGCCGACCCGCAGGCCAAGCTCGCCCAGCTGCTGGCCGGCGACCACACCCTGCGCGTCTCGGCGGACGGGCCGGAGCACCAGCGGATCGCGCTGGTCGAGCCGTTGGCCGAGTACGACCTCATCCACAACGGCGACCAGCTCTGGGCCTGGGACAGCGCCAGCAACCAGGCCGTGCACCTGACGGCCCCGCAGGGCGGCTCCCGCGCCCAGCAGCCGAAGCACCCGCTGACCGACCTGCCGACCACCCCCGAGGAGGCCGCGCAGCGGTTCCTGACCGCCAGTGCGGGCACCTCGCAGGTCACGGTGGCCGGCACCACCACGGTCGCCGGACGCAGCGCCTACCAGCTGAGCGTCAAGCCCGCCCGGTCCGGCTCGACGATCGGCGAGGTGCGGATCGCGATCGACTCCGCCACCGGCACCCCGCTGGCCGTGGTGGCCACCGCGACCGGCGGCTCGACCGTGCTGGACGTCCACTTCAGCTCCGTCTCGTTCGCCAAGCCGGACGCCAAGACCTTCGACTTCACCGCGCCCAAGGGCGCGAAGGTGGTCGAGCAGAGCGCCAAGGACCAGCCGGGCGACGCGGAGAAGCAGCAGGGGCAGCAGGGCCAGCAGCACCCGCAGGGGCAGGACGCCCCGCAGGTCATCGGCTCGGACTGGAACACCGTGCTCTCCTTCCGGTTGCCCGCCGACTCCGGCGCCACCGCGTCGGGGAACACCGCCCAGGGCCAGAAGGGCCGCCACCAGGGCATGCCCAGCGCCTCGGCCCTGGTCAAGTCGCTCGGCAAGCCGGTGGCCGGCGGCACGCTGATCAGCACCAAGGTGCTGAACGTGCTGGTCACCGACGACGGCCGGGTCTTCGCCGGCGCGGTCACCCTGCCGGTGCTGCAGAGTGCGGCCGGGGTGAAGTAGTGGCTCAGTCTCCCCTGCTGGAGACCGTCGCGGGGGGTCGGGACGCCACGGCGGACCCGGCCCCCGTCGGCGCCCCTCCGGTGATCCGCACCAAGGGCCTGACCAAGCGCTTCGCCGGCGGCCAGCTGGCCGTGGACGGGCTGGACCTGACCGTCCCGCGCGGCAGCGTCTTCGGCTTCCTGGGCCCCAACGGCTCCGGCAAGACCACCACCATCCGGATGCTGATGGGCCTGATCGCCCCCACCTCGGGGGTGGCCACCGTGCTGGGCGCCCCGATGCCGCAGTCGGTGGGCAGCGTGCTGCCCCGGGTCGGCGCGCTGATCGAGGGCCCGGCGCTGTACGGGTTCCTCTCCGGACGCGACAACCTGGTCCGCTACGACGCGGCCGACCCCACCTCCGACCCCCGCACCCGGGCGAGCCGGGTGGCGCAGGCGCTGGACCGGGTCGGGCTGAGCGCGGCGGCCGGCAAGAAGGCGCGGGCGTACTCGCTGGGCATGAAGCAGCGCCTGGGCCTGGCCTCGGCCCTGCTCCAGCCGCGCGAGCTGCTCGTGCTGGACGAGCCCACCAACGGGCTGGACCCGCAGGGCATGCGGGAGATCCGGGCGCTGGTGCGCGCGGTGGCCGCCGAGGGCACCACCGTCTTCCTCTCCTCCCACCTGCTGGACGAGATCGAGCAGGTCTGCACGCACGCGGCCGTGATGTCCAAGGGCCGGCTGGTGGTGCAGGGCACGGTCGCCGAGCTGGCCGCCCGGGCCCAGGGCCGGCTGGTGGTCCGCACGCCGGACACCGCCGAGGCGGCCGCCGTGCTGGCCGGGCACCGGGTGACGGACCTGCGGATCGCCGAGGGCCGGGTGGACGGCGAGCTCGCCGCCGCCGACGGTGCCCCCGAGGGATCCGCGGCGGCCGGTGCGGCCGGCGGCTGGGACGAGGAACGGCTGCCCCGGCTCTGCGCCGCGCTGGTCGAGGCGGGCGTGCGGGTGCGCGGGTTCGGCGTGGAGCGCGGCACATTGGAGGACGCCTTCGTGGCGCTGACCGGGGAGGGATTCGATGTCGCAGGTTGAGGCCCCCGCGGCCGCGGTGGGGGGCGTGGGCACACCGGGCTCGGCCGCCTCGGCGGTACCGGTGCCGGTGCCGGTCTCCGGACCGCGGCAGGCCGGCGTCGCCGGGTACCTGGCGCTGTTCGTCAGCGAGCTGGTGCTGACCTTCCGCCGGATGCGCACGCTGGCGCTGCTGGGCGTGCTGGCCGCCGTGCCGGTGCTGATCGGCGTGGTGGTGAAGATCGAGACCGGCGGCCTGCACGGCGGCGGGGACGGCGGCCCGGCGTTCCTCGCGCAGGTGACCCAGAACGGCGTCTTCCTGACCTTCACCGCGTTGGCCGCCTCGCTGCCGGTCTTCCTGCCGATGACGGTGGGCGTGGTGGCCGGTGACTCGGTGGCCGGCGAGGCCGCCACCGGGACGCTGCGCTACCTGCTGGTCGCCCCGGCCGGACGCAGCCGGCTGCTGGCCGCCAAGTTCGCGGCGGCGATGGCCTTCTGCCTGGCCGCGACGCTGGCGGTGTCGCTGTCGGCGCTGATCGCCGGGTCGATCCTCTTCCCGGTGGGCGACGTGACGCTGCTCTCCGGCGACACCATCGGCCTGGGCTCGGCGCTGCTGCGCGTGCTGCTGATCTCCGGGGTGGTGGCGCTCTCGCTCTCCGGGCTGGTCGCGATCGGCCTGTTCATCTCCACCCTGACCGGCAGCGGCATCGCCGCGATGGCGAGCACGGTCGGCCTGGTGATCATCGTCCAGGTGCTGGACAGCTTCCCGCAGCTGCACAGCATCCAGCCCTACCTCTTCACCCACCACTGGCTGACCTTCGCCGACCTGCTGCGCCAGCCGATGTACTGGGACGGGGTCTGGCAGAACCTGGGCCTGCAGGCGCTCTACGTGGCGATCTTCGGCTCGGCCGCCTGGGCCCGGTTCACCAGCCGGGACATCACCGCCTAGGGGCCCTGAGGCCGGCCGCGTCGCTCAGTCGTCGGCCGGCTCAGTCGTCGGCCGGCCGCAGCCGCAGGGTCCACGGCTCGTCCATCTCCAGGCCCTCCAGGACCAGCAGGCCCGGGCGCGGGACCGCGAGCACCTCCAGGGCCTCGCCGTACCCGTGGACCGACCTCGCCACCCACGGCGCGCCCGGGCCGGCGCAGGCGCAGTCCTCGGCCTGCCAGCAGCCGCAGACGAAGTGGAGGCTCCAGGAGCCGCCGCTGGCGTGCACGGCCACCTCCCGGGGGCCCGCGGGCCGGACGGCCAGGACGATGCCCCCCAGACCGTCGCGCTCGTCCAGCAACTCGTCGAGGTCCGAGGGACCGAGCAGCCGCACCGACCACCGGCTGTCGCCGCCGTGCGCCTCCACCTTGAGGTGGGTCATGTCCCGGGTCAGCACGCCCAGCCCGCGGACGACCTGGTCGCCGGACCAGACGGACAGCAGCCGCGCGTGGGTCTGGACCCGGCTGCGGGTGCGGGTCATCGGGATGATGGTCAGATGGGAGTCCGACGTCTGGGCCATGGCCAGGGCCACCGCGACCGCGCCCGGCTCGGGCCACTCGATCGGGAACTCCTCGGTCTGTTCGCCCTGGTAGGCGGCCGCGAAGTGGAAGCGCTCGTCGGGGCCCGGGACCGGCACCGCACCGACCGCGTCGTTCGGGCCGGTGGGCGGCAGCAGCCGGGGCAGGTCGTCAGCGGTGCCGGACAGCGCCCCCGAGAGCGCCGCCGACAGAGCCGGCGAGCGGGCCGGGACCGGGACGGCGGCCGTGGGCTTCAGCAGGGCGACGGGGGCCGGTGCGGCGGCCCGGCTGCGCTCCAGCTCGCGCAGGGCCGAGTGGAGCGAGGCGAAGAGCACGGCCCGCTCGCGGGTGCCCGCCGGCACGGCGAGCGCGGCGGGCCTGGCTGGCGGGGCGTCCTGCGGCACCGGCTTCGGCTTCGACTTCGGTTGCGCGACCGGCTTCGGTTGCGCGACCGGCTTCGCCTTGGCGGCCGGCTTCGGCTTCGGAGCGGGCCGCGGTCGCGCGGTCGGCTTCGGGCTCTCCGCGGGCGACGCCACCGGGGCGCCGCCGCGCGAGCGCAGCTGCGCGAGGAGTTCGGCCATCTCGCCGACCGCCCGCTCCACCCGCGCGGCCGAGGCCGCCGCCTGCCGGACGGTCGCGGCGTGCTGGCGCTGCATGACCAGCACCGTGACCAGGGCGGCGCTCACCGCGCCGAGCAGGAAGGCGACGACGGTCAGCACGGTTCCCCCAGGCGGCTCGACGGTGGCGTCCGGCCGAGCCTACGCCGCCGCACTGACCGGGCATCAGCCCCCGGACGGCACCGGTTCCCGGCCGGCGAGCGGACGAGCCGCGGCGGCGGCGCCCGTCAGCGGCTGGCGGTGGCGGCCGGCGGCGGGGTCGGCGTCACGGGCGGGGTCGGTTCCGGGATCGGTTCCGGGATCGGTCCCGGGATCGGTCCCGGTGCCTCGGTGAGCGGGCCGGCGGCGCGGTCGGCGCGCAGCCGGCGCAGCGCGTCCCAGCTGAGGGCCAGCAGGGCGCACCAGACCAGCGCGAACCCCGCCCAGCGCGCCGGCGGCATCGACTCGTGGAAGTAGACGATGCCGATCAGGAACTGGAAGACCGGCGCCAGGTACTGCATCAGGCCGATGGTGGAGAGCGGCAGCCGGATCGCCGAGGCGCCGAAGCAGAGCAGCGGGATCGCGGTGATCGGCCCGGTGAGCACCAGCAGCCCGGCGTGCCCGCCGCCGTGGTTCAGGAAGGTGGACTGCCCGGTGGCGGCGAGGTAGACCAGGTAGCCGAGTGCGAAGGGGAAGAGGAACGCCGCCTCGAGCGCGAAGCTCTCCAGCCCGCCGAGCGCGACCTTCTTCTTCAGCAGGCCGTAGACGGCGAAGCTGAAGGCCAGCGTGAGCGCGATCCAGGGCAGCCGGCCGTAGCCGACGGTCAGCACCACCACGGCCAGCGCGCCGATGCCCACCGCCGCCCACTGCGCGGTGCGCAGCCGCTCGCCCAGCAGCAGCACGCCGAAGGCGATGGTGACCAGCGGGTTGATGAAGTAGCCGAGGCTGGTCTCGACCACGTGGCCGGAGTTCACGCCCCAGATGTAGACGCCCCAGTTGATCGCCACCACGAACCCGGCCAGCCCGCTCAGCGCGACCCGGCGCGGCTGGCGCAGCAGCGGCCGCAGCCAGGACCAGTGGCGCCGCACGCCCAGGATCGCCACCGCCGCCACCAGCGACCAGAGCATGCGGTTGGCCAGGATCTCGGTGGCGGCGCTGGGTTCCAGCAGCGGCCAGAAGAGCGGGAACAGGCCCCACATCCCGTAGGCGGCCAGTCCGTACCAGAGTCCTCGTCCGGCCTCGCTGCGGGTTTCTCTCGGCATGAGGGCCCTCTCCTCCGGCTGCCACGCGGTCGAGCTGACCGTAGCGGGCCGAGGAGGGAGCTGTCATCTCCGTAACCGTCGTTAGCTCATGACACGGGCGCGCCGGGGCGTACGCCGGCCAGCTTGTGCGGGTTGAGCTGGGCGCGCAGGGCCTGGATCCGGCCCTCGCGCACCTCCAGGCAGAGCACCCCGAGCGTGGTGTCGCCGACCGTGAACAGCAGGCTCTGCTCCCCGTTGATCCACTCGAAGCTCGCCGTCATCCCCTGCGCGTCCGGCTTGGCCAGCACGCCCAGCAGCCAGCGCGCCACGTGGTCGGGCCCGTACAGCGGGCGCCGCGCGGCCCGGACCACGCCGCCGCCGTCCGACCAGGCGATCACCTCGGGCGCGAGCAGCTCCATCACGGCGCGGGCCTCGCCGGTGGCGCAGGCCGCCAGGAACCGCTCGGTGACCTGCCGCCGCTGCGCCGGGTCGGCGTCGAAGCGCGGCCGGCGGGCCTGCACGTGGGCCTTGGCGCGGTGCGCGGTCTGCCGGATCGAGGCCTCGCTGCGCTCCAGCGTCCCGGCGATCTCGGCGTGCGAGTAGCCGAAGACCTCGCGCAGCACGAAGACCGCCCGCTCCAGCGGGCTGAGCGTCTCCAGCACCACCAGCATCGCCATCGAGACCGAGTCGGTCAGCTCCGCGCGCTCGGCCGCGTCCGGCTCGGTGAGCACCGGCTCCGGCAGCCAGGGGCCGACGTAGGACTCGCGGCGGGCCTGCGCGGAGGTGAGGCGGTTGAGCGCCAGGTTGGTGACCACCCGCACCAGGTACGCCTTGGGCTGCTGCACCGCGCCCTGGTCGACCGCGGCCCACTTGAGCCAGGCGTCCTGCAGCACGTCCTCGGTGTCGGCGACGCTGCCCAGCATCCGGTAGGCGGCGGCGAAGAGCAGCCGGCGGTGGGTGAGGAACGGGTCGGCCTGGTCCTGGGCGTCCGCGGTGGTGATCACCTCTCCAGGCTGCCAGCCGCCCCCGGCCCGGGCAACCACCCGCACGGCGGCGACGGATCACCCGGACGGCGGCCGGTGGAACACCTGGGCGGCCGATCCCCCGGCCCCGAGGGACCGACCGCCCAGGTGGGATCTAGGCGACCGTCCAGGTGTCCCGGCCGGCCAGCAGGGCGGCCAGGTCGCCCTCGCCGCCCTGGTCCACCGCGGCGGCCAGCTGCTCGGCCATCAGGGTGTCGTAGACGGGCCGGCGCACGCTGCGCAGCACGCCGATCGGCGTGTGGTGCAGGGTGTCGGCGTCGGCGAGGCGGGAGAGCGCGAAGGCGGTCACCGGGCTCGGCGCGTGCGCGTCGTGCACCAGCAGCCGTGCCTCGTTGGCCGCCGTCACCTCGGCGCAGGTCAGCTCGCCGTCCGGGCCGCGGAAGACGCCCTGGTCGGCGAAGCGGATCGGCTGCCCGTGCTCGAGCCGGATCAGCGCGCGCTCGGCGGAGGCCGCGTCCTTGAGGATCTCGAAGGCACCGTCGTTGAAGATGTTGCAGTTCTGGTAGATCTCCACCAGCGCGGTGCCCTCGTGCTCGGCGGCCGCGCGCAGCACCGACTGCAGGTGCTTGCGGTCCGAGTCGATGGTGCGGGCCACGAAGGTGGCCTCGGCGCCCAGGGCCAGCGAGAGCGGGTTGAACGGTGCGTCCAGCGAGCCCATCGGCGTCGACTTGGTGATCTTCCCGCGCTCCGAGGTGGGCGAGTACTGACCCTTGGTCAGGCCGTAGATCCGGTTGTTGAAGAGCAGGATCTTGAGGTTGACGTTGCGGCGCAGCGCGTGGATCAGGTGGTTGCCGCCGATCGAGAGCGCGTCGCCGTCCCCGGTGACCACCCAGACGCTCAGGTCCTGCCGGGAGGCGGCGAGTCCGGTGGCGATGGCCGGGGCGCGCCCGTGGATCGAGTGCATGCCGTAGGTGTTCATGTAGTACGGGAAGCGCGAGGAGCAGCCGATGCCGGAGACGAAGACGGTGTTCTCGCGGCGGATGCCGAGTTCGGGCATGAAGGCCTGCACCGCGGCCAGGATCGCGTAGTCACCGCAGCCCGGGCACCAGCGCACCTCCTGGTCGGTCTTGAAGTCCTTGGCGCTCTGGGGCGCTTCGGCCTTGGGGACCAGGTTCAGTGAGGGGAAGCGCTGCTCGTTCATCGTTCCTCGCTCCCGTCCAGCGTGCCGATCGCCGCCCACAGTACATCGGCCAACTGCGCTGCCTTGAAGGGCAGTCCGCGGACCTGGTTGTAGGACTGGGCGTCGATGAGGTACTTGCCGCGCAACAGTAGGGCGAGCTGTCCGAGGTTCATCTCGGGCACGATCACCTTGTCATAACTCGCCAGCACCGCGCCGAGGTTGGCGGGGAACGGGTTGAGGTTGCGCAGGTGCGCCTGGGCCACCCGGCCGCCGTCGGCGCGCACCCGGCGCACCGCGGCGGTGATCGGCCCGTAGGTCGAGCCCCAGCCGATCACCAGCACCCCGGCCCTGTCGCCGGCCTCGATCCCCGGGTCGTCCACCACCAGGGGCGGTACCGCGACGCCGTCCACCTTGGCCTGCCGGGTGCGCACCATCAGGTCGTGGTTGGCCGGGTCGTAGGAGATGTTGCCGGTGCCGTCCTGCTTCTCGATGCCGCCGATCCGGTGTTCGAGGCCGGGGGTGCCGGGCAGCGCCCAGGGACGGGCCAGCGTGTGCGGATCGCGCTTGTACGGCCAGAACTCCCCCTCCTCGGTGTTCGGGCCGGTGGCGAAGTCCGGTTTGATCTCGGGCAGTTCGTCGATCTCCGGGATCCGCCAGGGCTCCGAGCCGTTGGCCAGGTAGCCGTCCGACAGGAGCAGCACCGGGGTGCGGTAGGTGACCGCGATCCGGGCCGCCTCCAGCGCCGCGTCGAAGCACTCGGCCGGGGTGGCCGGCGCCACGATCGGCACCGGCGCCTCGCCGTTGCGGCCGAACATCGCCTGCAGCAGGTCGGCCTGCTCGGTCTTGGTGGGCAGCCCGGTGGAGGGGCCGCCGCGCTGGATGTCCACGACCAGCAGCGGCAGTTCGAGCGAGACGGCCAGCCCGATGGTCTCCGACTTGAGCGCCACGCCCGGCCCGGAGGTGGTGGTCACGCCGAGCGCGCCGCCGAAGGCCGCGCCGAGCGCGGCCCCGATGCCGGCGATCTCGTCCTCGGCCTGGAAGGTCCGCACGCCGAAGTTCTTGTGCCGGGAGAGCTCGTGCAGGATGTCGGAGGCCGGGGTGATCGGGTAGGAGCCGAGGAAGATCGGCAGCCCCGAGCGCTGCCCGGCCGCGATCAGACCGTAGGACAGGGCCAGGTTGCCGGAGATGTTGCGGTAGCGGCCCGCGGGCAGCTTGGCCGGCGGGACCTCGTAGGAGACCGCGAAGTCCTCGGTGGTCTCGCCGAAGTTCCAGCCGGCCTTGAAGGCGGTGATGTTGGCTTCCGCGATGGCCGGCTTCTTGGCGAACTTGGTACGCAGGAAGGACTCGGTGCCCAGGGTCGGCCGGTGGTACATCCAGGAGAGCAGCCCGAGCGCGAACATGTTCTTGGCCCGCTCGGCGTCCTTGCGGGCCAGCCCGCTGTCCTTGAGCGCCTCGAGGGTGAGCGTGGTCAGCGGGACCTTGTGCAGGTGGAAGGCGCCGAGCGAGCCGTCGGCCAGCGGGTCGGCGCCGTAGCCCACCTTGGCCAGCGCGCGCTTGGTGAACTCGTCCGCGTCCACGATGATCTCCGCGCCGCGCGGCAGGTCGGGCAGGTTGGCCTTGAGGGCGGCCGGGTTCATCGCCACCAGGACGTTCGGCGCGTCCCCCGGGGTGAGGATGTCGTGGTCGGCGAAGTGCAGCTGGAAACTGGAGACGCCCGGCAGGGTGCCGGCGGGCGCCCGGATCTCGGCCGGGAAGTTCGGCAGCGTGGACAGGTCGTTCCCGAAGGAGGCCGTCTCGGAGGTGAACCGGTCCCCCGTGAGCTGCATACCGTCGCCGGAGTCCCCCGCGAAGCGAATGATCACCCGGTCCAGCCGCCGGACCGGCTTGGAGCGCCGCGGCGCACCCGGGCCCGATCGGCCCTCCGGGCCGTCGCCCACTGCTTCTGCCTGATCGACCTCGCTGGTCACTGCCGCGGACCTCCCTCAGGGGTACCAGCCGCGGGCGTGAGCCGTGTGCCCCGTCCGCCTGGTGCACCGATCGCATCCTATGCGGGTGGCGAATCGCTGGGCTGTAACTAGAGCAAGCCGACGGGCCCGGCTATTTCCTTCCGTCCCATTGGCCGAACAGGAGTCCCGCCGGCCGGGCACCGGACACCACGGCAGGCGGGGCGGGAGCGGGGCGGGCGGGATCCCGGAGATCGAGGGGCGGGCGGCTCAGGAGTTCAGGTAGGTGAGCACCGCGAGCACCCGACGGTGGTCCTCGGAGCTCTGGCTCAGGCCCAGCTTCAGGAAGATGTTGCTCACGTGCTTCTCCACCGCGCCGTCCGAGACCACCAGCTGCTTGGCCACCGCGGCGTTGGTGCGGCCCTCGGCCATCAGGGCGAGCACGGTGCGCTCGCGCGGGGTCAGCCCGGCCAGCACGTCGCCCTTGCGGCTGCGGCTGAGCAGCTGCTGGACCACCTCGGGGTCCAGCGCGGTGCCGCCGCCGGCCACCCGGACCACCGCGTCGACGAACTCGCGCACCTCGGCCACCCGGTCCTTGAGCAGGTAGCCCACCCCGCGGGTCGAGCCGGCCAGCAGCTCGGAGGCGTACTGCTGCTCGACGAACTGCGAGAGCACCAGCACGCCGAGCTGCGGGTAGCTCGCCCGCAGCTCCACGCAGGCCCGCACGCCCTCGTCGGTGTGGGTCGGTGGCATCCGCACGTCGGAGACCACCACGTCGGGCAGCGCGTCGGCGGCCGCCAGGTCGTGGACGGCCTTGATCAGCGCCGCCCCGTCGCCGACGCCGGCCACCACCTCCAGACCGCGGTCGGTGAGCAGCCGGGTCAGGCCCTCCCGGAGCAGGACCGAGTCCTCGGCGATGACGACGCGCAGCATGTCCGTACCCTTCCCCCCTGCCACCCCGGTCGGGCGGCAAGCCCCTCACATGGTACGGATCGCCACCGCGTCGCACAGACCCTGCAGGGCCGCCTTGGCCGGTCCCTCCGGCAGCGGGGTCAGCAGCGCGCGGGCCTCCTCGGCGTAGCGCAGCGTCTCGCGGCGCGCGCGCTCCAGCGCGGGGTGACGGCGCAGCAGGCGCAGGGCCTCGGCGTGCAGCTGATCGTCCGTCAGGTCCAGCTCCAGCAGCTCGCGCAGCCGGGCGTCCTCGGGGTCGGTGGGGTCCACCGGCATCGACCGGAGCAGCAGCACCGGCAGCGTGGGCACGCCCTCGCGCAGGTCGGTGCCCGGGGTCTTGCCGGACTCGTGGCTGTCGCTGGCGATGTCCAGGACGTCGTCGGCGAGCTGGAAGGCGGTGCCCATCTTCTCGCCGTACTGGGTGAGGATGTCCACCACCCAGGGCTCGGCGCCGGCCATCAGCGCGCCGAACCGCCCGGAGACGGCGATCAGCGAGCCGGTCTTGCCGGCGATCACGTCCAGGTAGTGGTTGAGCGGGTCGTCGCCCGGGCGCGGGCCGGCCGTCTCCAGGATCTGGCCGGTGACCAGGCGCTCGAAGGCGTCGGCCTGGATGCGCACCGCTTCGGGGCCGAGGTCGGCCAGCACCTGGGAGGCCCGCGAGAAGAGGAAGTCGCCGGTCAGGATGGCCACCGAGTTGTCCCAGCGGGCGTTGGCGGTCGCCGCGCCGCGGCGCACCGGCGCCTCGTCCATGACGTCGTCGTGGTACAGGGTGGCCATGTGGGTCAGCTCCACCACCACGGCCGCCGGCACCACGCCGGGCGCGTACGGGTCGCCGAACTGGGCGCCGAGCATCACCAGCAGCGGACGGAAGCGCTTGCCGCCGGCCTCCAGCAGGTGGCTGGCGGTGATGGTGATGAACGGGACGTCGCTCTTCACGGTCTCCACCAGGGCGACCTCCACTGCGTCCATCCCGGCCTGGACGTCACGGGTCAGATCGCGGTCCTGCACGCTGAGCCCGAAGGGTCCCACGACGGTCACGAAGACCACTCCTGTCGCCGGTCGATCATGCGGTCCGGTCCCTGATGCCCGCCGCTGCCATGTCCCAGCAGCGTATCCGGTCGCCAGTGGATCACTGTACGGGCGTGCGGGTCACAGTCCCAGCGAGCTGAGAACGCTGCGGGTCCGGGGCGCGAGGCCCCGGACCCGGTCGGCGAGTTCCTCGTCACCGCACGAAGATCGCGGCCTTGGACGCGAGGTCCAGGAAGTACTGCGGGAGCACGCCCAGGCCCACCGTGACCAGCACGCCCAGCGTGATGGCGCTCGCCGTGAAGGCGCTCGGCACCGCGACGGCCGGGCCGTTCGGCTGCGGGTCGGAGAAGAACATCAGCACGATGACGCGGATGTAGAAGAAGGCCGCCACCGCCGAGCTGAGCACACCGACGATCACCAGCGGGGTCGCGCCGCCGGCCGCGGCCGCCTGGAAGACCGCGAACTTCCCCGTGAACCCGCTGGTCAGCGGGATGCCGGCGAAGGCCAGCAGGAAGAGCGCGAAGACCGCCGCGAGCAGCGGCGAGCGCCGGCCCAGGCCCGCCCAGCTGGAGAGGTGGGTGGCCTCCCCCTTGGAGTCGCGCACCAGGGTGACCACCGCGAAGGCGCCCAGCGTGACGAAGGAGTAGGAGAGCAGGTAGAAGAGCACCGCGCCCAGGCCCTGCCGGTTGGTGGCGATCACGCCGGTGAGGATGAAGCCGGCGTGCGCGATCGAGGAGTAGGCCAGCAGCCGCTTCACGTCCTGCTGGGTGACGGCCAGGATCGCGCCGACCACCATGGTGAGGATCGCCACACCCCACATCACCGGCCGCCAGTCCCAGCGCAGGCCGGGGAAGGCGACGTAGAACAGGCGCAGCAGCGCGCCGAACGCGGCAACCTTGGTGGCGGCGGCCATGAAGCCGGTGACCGGGGTCGGCGCGCCCTGGTAGACGTCCGGGGTCCAGGAGTGGAACGGCACCGCGCCGACCTTGAAGAGCAGGCCGACCCCGAGCATCGCCAGGCCGATCAGCAGCAGCGCGTCGTTGCCGGTGGTCTGCGCCAGCGCCGGGGTGGTGGGGGCGACGCCCGAGACCACGTCGGCGATCTCCGGCAGCCGGAAGGTGCCGGCGTAGCCGTACAGCAGCGCGCTGCCGAAGAGGAAGAACGCCGAGGCGAAGGAGCCCAGCAGGAAGTACTTGACCGCCGCCTCCTGCGAGAGCAGGCGCCGGCGCCGGGCCAGCGCGCAGAGCAGGTAGAGCGGCAGCGAGAAGACCTCCAGCGCCACGAACATGGTCAGCAGGTCGTTGGCGGCCGGGAAGAGCAGCATGCCGCCGACCGCGAAGAGCGTCAGCGGGTAGACCTCGGTGGTGGCGAAGCCGGCCCTGGTGGCCTGCCGCTCCTGCTCGCCGCCGGGGGTGGCGGCGCCCTGCGCGGTGAAGGCGTCGATCGGGCCGGCCTCGGTGCGCGGGTCGAGCCGGCGCTCGGCGTAGAGCAGCACCGAGACCACGGCGGCCAGCAGGATCACGCCCTGCAGGAAGAGCGCGGGGCCGTCCAGGGCCACCGAGCCCATCGCGATCAGGCCGCTCTTGGTGCTGCCGTAGCCCTGCGCGGCCAGCACCACCACGGCGACGAACGCGCCGCCGAGGCCGGCCAGCGCCAGCGTCACCTGGGTGGCGTAGCGGGCGCGGCGGGGCAGGAAGGCCTCGGCCAGGATGCCGGCCACGGCCGCGCCGAAGACGATCAGCATCGGGGACAGCTGGCCGTACTCGATGTGCGGCGCCGGAATGCTGGGCGTGTTGCCGCCGGGCGCCGCCATCCACAGGCTGTGGACAGTGCTCACTTGCTCGCACCTCCCGTTGGGATGCTGGAGTCGGCCGCCGGGTGGGCGGGCGCGGGGTCGGTGCGGTGCACCTGCACCAGGGTGTCGGCCACCGCCGGGTTCACCAGGTCGGTGAGCGGCTTGGGGTAGACGCCCAGCGCGATGGTCAGCGCGATCAGCGGGGTGGCGACCAGCAGCTCGCGCACCCGCAGGTCGGGCATGCCGTGCACGGACTCCTTGACCGGGCCGGTCATGGTGCGCTGGTAGAGCACCAGTACGTAGAGCGCGGCGAGCACGATGCCGAAGGTGGCGATGACGCCGAGCACCGGATAACGGGTGAAGGTGCCGACCAGGACCAGGAACTCGCTGACGAACGGGGCCAGCCCCGGCAGCGAGAGGGTGGCCAGTCCACCGACCAGGAAGGTGCCGGCCAGCACCGGCGCCACCTTCTGCACCCCGCCGAAGTCGGCGATCAGGCGCGAGCCGCGCCGCGAGATGAGGAAGCCGGCCACCAGCATCAGCAGCGCGGTGGAGATGCCGTGGTTGACCATGTAGAGGGTGGCGCCGCTCTGGCCCTGGCTGGTCATCGCGAAGATGCCCATGATGATGAAGCCGAAGTGCGAGATGGAGGCGTAGGCCACCAGCCGCTTGATGTCCTTCTGGCCCACCGCCAGCAGCGCGCCGTAGATGATCCCGACCACCGCCAGCACCAGGATCGCGGGGGCGAAGAACTTCGAGGCGTCCGGGAACAGGCCCAGGCAGAAGCGGAGCATCGCGAAGGTGCCGACCTTGTCGACCACCGCGGTGATCAGCACGGCCGTTCCGGCGGTCGACTCCCCCATCGCGTTCGGCAGCCAGGTGTGCAGCGGCCAGAGCGGCGCCTTGACGGCGAAGGCGAAGAAGAAGCCGAGGAAGAGCGCGCGCTCGGCGTTCGGGTTGATGACCAGCTTGCCGTCCGCGATCGCGGAGGTCAGCGTCTGCAGGTCGAAGGTGCCCTGGCCCTGCTGCTGGGCGATCACGTAGAGACCGATCACCGCGGCCAGCATGACCAGGCCGCCGAGCAGGTTGTAGAGCAGGAACTTGACGGCCGCGTAGCTGCGCTGGCGGGCCGACTCGGCGCCGCCCGCCCGGTCCCCGAAGCCACCGATCAGGAAGTACATCGGGATCAGCATGGCTTCGAAGAAGACGTAGAAGAGGAAGACGTCGGTGGCCAGGAAGGAGACGATCACCATCGCCTCGACGGCCAGGATCAGCGCGAAGAAGCCCTGGGTGCGCCGGCGGCTCTCGAAGGTGCCACCCTCGGAGCCCTCGGGGATCGGCGTGGGGTCGGCGTCGTGCCAGGAGGCCAGCATCACCAGCGGCACCAGCACCGCGGTGAGCAGCACCAGCACCGCGCCGATGCCGTCCACGCCCAGCGAGAAGCTGATCCCGAACGAGCGGATCCAGCTGTAGGACTCGGTCAGCTGGTAGCGCGCGCCGCCGCTGTCGAACCGCGCGGCCACCACGGCGCTCAGCGCCAGGGTGAGCACCGAGACGCCGACCGCGACGGCCTTGGTGGTGCGCCGGCGCCGTTCGCTGGTGCCGGCCGGCAGCGCCGCGGTCAGGATCGCCCCGGCGGCCGGGACGGCACAGGTGGCGGTCAGTAGGTAGCTCATGGCCTCTCCTTCCGACTGGTCATCACATTCATCAGACGGACCTCATGAGGAGAGTGGTGGCGACCAGCACCAGCGTGCCGCCGAACATGGAGAGGGCGTACGAGCGGACGTAGCCGTTCTGCACCCGGCGCAGCCGGCTGGAGACGCCCCCGATGGTGGCGGCCAGGCCGTTGACGAAGCCGTCCAGGCCCTTGCTGTCGAAGAAGACCAGCGCGGCGGTCAGCGCGGAGCCGGGGCGCACCAGGACGGCGTGGTTGAAGTCGTCCTGGAGCAGGTCGCGGCGCGCGGCGCGGGTGAGCGCCGAGCCGACGGGCGCGGTGACCGGCACCGGGCTGCGGCCGTACACCAGGTAGGCCAGGCCCACGCCGGCCAGCATGCAGGCGGAGGTGAGCACGGTGACCACGATCGGGGCGAGCGGCGAGTCGCCCTCGCTGTACCCGGTGACCGGCTCCAGCCAGTGCAGGAAGTTGCTGTTGAAGGCGAACAGGCCGCCCGCGAAGACCGAGCCGAAGGCGAGCACGACCATCGGCGCGGTCATGATCGCCGGCGACTCGTGCGGGTGCGGCTCGTTGCCCTCGGCGTCCGGCTGCCAGCGCTTCTCGCCGAAGAAGGTCATCAGCATCACCCGGGTCATGTAGAACGCGGTGACCGCGGCGCCGACCAGGGTGACCGCGCCGAGGATCCAGCCCTCGGTGCCGCCCTTGGCGAACGCCGCCTCGATGATCTTGTCCTTGGAGAAGAAGCCGGACAGCCCCGGGAACCCGATGATCGCCAGGTAGCCCAGGCCGAAGGTGGCGAAGGTGATCGGCATGTACTTGCGCAGGCCGCCGTAGTGACGCATGTTCACCTCGTCGTCCATGCCGTGCATGACCGACCCGGCGCCGAGGAAGAGCCCGGCCTTGAAGAAGCCGTGGGTGACCAGGTGCATGATCGCGAAGACGTAGCCGATCGGGCCCAGGCCGGCGGCCAGGATCATGTAGCCGATCTGCGACATGGTCGAGCCGGCCAGCGCCTTCTTGATGTCGTCCTTGGCGCAACCGACGATCGCACCGAAGATCAGCGTCACCGCGCCCACGCAGACCACCGCGGTCTGCGCGTCCGGCGCGAGGTTGAAGATCGCGCTCGAGCGGGTGATCAGGTAGACGCCGGCGGTCACCATGGTGGCCGCGTGGATCAGGGCCGAGACCGGGGTCGGGCCCTCCATCGCGTCGCCGAGCCAGCTCTGCAGCGGCACCTGGGCCGACTTGCCGCAGGCCGCGAGCAGCAGCATCAGGCCGATCGCGGTGAGCTTGCCCTCGCTCGCCTGCGGCGCGGTGGCGAAGACCGGGCCGAAGGTGAAGGTGCCGAACTGGGTGAACATCAGCATGATGGCGATCGACAGGCCCACGTCGCCGACCCGGTTGACCAGGAAGGCCTTCTTGGCGGCCGTCGCGGCGCTGGGCTTGTGCTGCCAGAAGCCGATCAGCAGGTACGAGGCGAGCCCGACACCCTCCCACCCGACGTAGAGCAGAAGGTAGTTGTCGGCCAGCACCAGCAGCAGCATGGCGGCCAGGAAGAGGTTCAGGTAGCCGAAGAACCGCCGGCGGCGCTCGTCGTGCGCCATGTAGCCCACCGAGTAGAGGTGGATCAGGGTGCCGACGCCGGTGATCAGCAGCACGAAGGTGACGGAGAGCTGGTCGAGCTGGAAGGAGGCGTCGGCCTGGAAGCCGCCCACCGAGATCCAGCTGAACAGGCGCTCGTGGACGGCCCGTTGGTCGGTGCTGCGACCGAGCATCTGGAAGAAGAGGACCAGCCCGAAGACGAACGAGAGGGCGGCGGCGCAGGTGCCCAGCCAGTGGCCGAAGCGGTCCAGCAGGCGGCCGCCGAGCAGCAGCAGGGCAGCGCCGGCCAGCGGAGCCGCCACGAGCAGCGGAATAAGAGAGTTCACCCTGGGCCCCTACAGCTTCATCAGGTTGCTGTCGTCGACCGAAGCCGAGTGCCTGGTCCGGAAGATGCTCACGATGATCGCCAGGCCCACCACGACCTCGGCCGCCGCGACCACCATGGTGAAGAAGGCCAGGATCTGGCCGTCCAGGTTGCCGTGCAGCCGGGAGAAGGTGACCAGCGCCAGGTTCGAGGCGTTGAGCATCAGCTCCACGCACATGAAGAGCACGATGGCGTTGCGCCGGATCAGCACCCCGCTCGCCCCGATGGTGAACAACAGGGCGGCGAGATACAGGTAGTTGACGGGGTTCACTCCGCTCCCTCCTCGGCGGTGGCCGCCGGCAGCTCGGTGCCGCGCCGCGGTGCGGCCACCGGCACCGGCCGGCCGGAGTGCGCCCGGCCGAGCCAGTCGGCGGTGGTGTCCTCCAGCTCGGCCATCCGCCGCAGCATGTCCTGGCTGACGTCGCGGATCTGGCCGCGCTCGCGCAGGGTGGCCATCACCGAGTCCTCGGCGACGGTGCCGTCCGGCAGCAGGCCGGCGATGTCGACCGCGTTGTGCCGGGCGTAGACGCCGGGCGCCGGCAGCGGCGGCACCTGCACGTTGTCCCTGATCCGCTGGGCGGCCAGCTCGCGCTGGGTGGCCGGCGCCTTCACGTGCTCGCGGTGGGTGAGCACCATGGCGCCGATCGCGGCGGTGATCAGCAGCGCGCCGGTCACCTCGAAGGCCCACACGTACTTGGTGAAGATCAGCCGGGCCAGGCCCTGCACGTTGCCCTCGGCGTTGGCCTCGGTCAGGCCGGTGAAGTGCGAGAGCTTGGCGTTGGCGATGCCCGCGATCAGCAGCGTCCCGAAGCCCAGCCCGCACAGGACCGCGGCCGCCCGCTGGCCCTTGAGCTGCTCGGTGAGCGAGTCCTCCGTGGTGACGCCCACCAGCATCACCACGAAGAGGAAGAGCATCATGATCGCGCCGGTGTAGACCACGATCTGCACCACGCCCAGGAAGACCGCGCCCTGGGCCAGGTAGCAGATCGCCAGTGCGATCATGGTGGCCGCCAGGCAGAGCGCGCTGTGCACGGCCTTGCGCATCGTCAGCATGCCGAGCGCGCCGCCCACCGCGATGACCGCGAGCACCCAGAACTGGACCGCTTCGCCGGTGGAGGTCACGAGCCCACCTCCTCGTCGTGCCGGCGCGCGGTGGGCTCCTGGCGCTCGGTGCCGGGCGCCGCCTGGGTGACCTCGCCCCGGTAGTAGGCGCCCTCGTCGGCGCCGGGGTACATCGCGTGCGGCGCCTCGACCATGCCCTCGGTCAGCCCGGAGAGCAGCTGCTCCTTGGTGAAGATCAGGTCGGCCCGCGAGGAGTCGGCCAGCTCGTACTCGTTGGTCATGGTCAGCGCGCGGGTCGGGCAGGCCTCGATGCACAGCCCGCACAGGATGCAGCGGGCGTAGTTGATCTGGTAGACCGCGCCGTAGCGCTCACCCGGGGAGTAGCGCTCCTCCTCGGTGTTGTCGGCGCCCTCCACGTAGATCGCGTCGGCCGGGCAGGCCCAGGCGCAGAGCTCGCAGCCGACGCACTTCTCCAGGCCGTCCGGGTGCCGGTTGAGCTGGTGGCGTCCGTGGAAGCGCGGTGCGGTGGGCTTCTTCTGTTCCGGGTACTGCTCGGTCAGCCGCTTCTTGAACATGGCCTTGAAGGTCACGCCGAAGCCTGCGGCCGGTCCCAGCAGCGACGGCTTGTCGTCGGGTTCTGGCATCTCGGTTCAGCTCCCTTCGGAATGGTTGGCGCCGTGCAGCGCGTCCTGCAGTGCTTGCGGGTCCTGCTCCTGGGGCAGCTGCGCCTGCGGGACGCGGCTACGCCGGCGCGGCACCGCGGGCAGCACCTGACCGGGCAGCGGCGGGACCGGGTAGCCGCTGGCCATCGGGTCGAACTCGACGGCTTCGGCCTGCTGTTCGGGTTCCTTCTGCTTGGTGCGGAAGGTGTCCCAGAGCAGCGAGAGCAGCAGCAGCGCACCGACCGGCGCGGCCACGTAGAGCACCACCTGGCCGAAGCCGTGGCCCTCGTTGCGCAGCGCCCGCACGCTGGCCACCATCACCAGCCAGACCAGCGAGACCGGGATCAGCACCTTCCAGCCGAGCTTCATGAACTGGTCGTAGCGCAGCCGGGGCAGCGTTCCGCGCAGCCAGATGAAGAAGAAGAGCAGCAGCTGGATCTTGAGGGTGATCCAGAGCAGCGGCCACCAGCCGTGGTTGGCGCCGGCCCAGAGCGAGAGCGGGTACGGGGCCCGCCAGCCGCCCAGGAAGAGCGTGCTGGCGACCGCCGAGACGGTCACCATGTTGACGTACTCGGCCAGCATGAACATCGCGAACTTCAGCGAGCTGTACTCGGTGTTGAAGCCGCCGACCAACTCGCCCTCGGCCTCCGGCAGGTCGAACGGCGCCCGGTTGGTCTCGCCCACCATCGCGATGATGTAGACGATGAAGGAGACCGGCAACAGGGCCGCGAACCACGTCGGTTGCTGCGAGGAGACGATCTGCGAGGTGGACATCGAGCCGGAGTAGATGAAGACCGCGGCGAACGACAGGCCCATCGCGATCTCGTAGGAGATCATCTGGGCCGACGAGCGCAGGCCGCCCAGCAGCGGGTAGGTCGAGCCCGAGGACCAGCCGGCCAGCACGATGCCGTAGATCCCGATCGAGGCGGTGGCCAGGATGTAGAGCAGGGCCACCGGCAGGTCGGTGAGCTGCATCGGGGTGCGGGTGCCGAAGATGGAGATCTCGTTGTCGGCCGGGCCGAAGGGGATCACCGCGATCGCCATGAAGGCCGGGATCGCGCAGACGATCGGCGCCAGGATGTAGACCGCCTTGTCGGCGCCCGAGACGACCAGGTCCTCCTTGAGCGCCAGCTTCACCCCGTCCGCCAGGGACTGCAACAGGCCCCAGGGGCCGTGCCGGTTGGGGCCGATCCGCAGCTGCATCCAGGCGACGACCTTGCGCTCCCAGACGATCGAGACCAGCACGGTGATCAGCAGGAAGGCGAAGCAGAACACCGCCTTGATCAGGACCAGCCACCAGGGGTCGCGGCCGAAGAACACCAGGGTGTCGGCGGCGGCGGCGAGCTTGAGGGCGGGCGTCGCGTCCATGGGCGTCACTGCTCCTCCCCTGCCGGGGCGATGGTCACCAGGTGACCGACCGTGGTGCCCAGGACGCGGTAGGCGCTGCCCTGGGCCGAGTTGAGCGCCGGCGAGTTCAGCGGCAGCCAGACCGTACGGTCCGGCAGCTCCGCGGTGATCTCCAACGGCAGGACCAGCGAGCCGGCCGGACCGGTGACGCGCAGCGTGTCGCTCGCGCCGATCTCGGCGGCGGTGGTCGGCGAGAGCCGGGCGACGGCGGGGTGCCGGGTGCCGGCCAGGTGCTCGTCGCCCTGCTGGAGCACACCCTGGTCCAGCAGCAGGCGCCAACCGGCCAGCACCGCCTGGCCGGTGGCCGGACGGGGCAACGCGCTGGGGTGGCCGGCCGGGGCCGCGGGACGGTCGCCGGTCCACGGCTGCAGCCGGTCCACCGCGGCTCGGGCCGCCCGTACGTCGGGCAGCTCCAGACGGTGCCCCATGGCCTCGGCCAGCATGTTCAGCACCCGGACGTCCGAGTGCAGGTGCCGGCCCATCAGCTGGTCGGGGCGGATCGCCGTGTCGAACATCCGCACCCGGCCCTCCCAGTCCAGGAAGGTGCCGGCCTTCTCGGCGACGGCGGCCACCGGCAGCACCACGTCGGCGTGCGCGGTCACCGCCGAGGGCCGCAGCTCCAGCGAGACCACGAAGCCCACCCGGCTCAGCGCCTCCTCGGCGAGCTGCGGGTCCGGCAGGTCGTCCAGCTCGACGCCGCCGACCAGCAGTGCGTCCAGGTCGCCGTGCGCGGCCGCGGCCAGGATCTGGCCGGTGTCGCGGCCCAGCCGGGCCGGCAGGTCCGCCACGCCCCAGGCGGCGGCCACCTCGGCGCGCGCGGCGGGCACGGTGACCGGTCGGCCGCCGGGCAGCAGCCCGGGCAGCGCGCCGACCTCGAGGGCGCCGCGCTCACCGGCCCGGCGCGGGATCCAGGCGAGCTGCGCCCCGGTGGCGTGCGACAGCCGCAGCGCGGCGGTCAGCGCCCCGGGGACCGCGGCCAGCCGCTCGCCCACCACGATCACCGCGCCGGACTCGCGCAGCAGGCGCGCGGCGCGGCCGGCGGCGTCGCTCAGCTGGTCCTCGGCCGCCAGCGCACCCAGCCACTCGGGCTCGGTGCCGGGCGCCGCCGGCAGCAGGGTCCCCGCCAGCTTCGTAAGGCCGCGCGAGGAGTGCGAGGCGATCGAGAAGACCTCCAGGCCGGTGCGCTGCGCCTTGCGCAGCCGCAGGAAGACGATCGGCGACTCCTCCTCGGGCTCGAAGCCCGCGAGCAGCACCACCGGCGCCTGCTCCAGGCTCCGGTAGCTGACCCCCTGCTCGTCCAGGTCGACGCCGCGCCCGGCGACCGCGACGGCCAGGAAGTCGGCCTCCTCGGCGCTGTGCGGGCGGGCGCGGAAGTCCACGTCGTTGGTGCCGAGCACCACGCGGGCGAACTTGGCGTAGCCGTAGGCGTCCTCGACGGTCACCCGGCCGCCGGACAGCACCGCGCCGCGCGAGCCGGCCAGGCCCTGGGCGGCGGCGGCCAGCGCCTGCGGCCAGGAGGCCTTGACCAGCTCACCGGTGGCCGCGTCGCGCACCAGCGGGCCGCTGAACCGGTCGCGCTGCTGGGCGTAGCGGAAGGCGAACCGCCCCTTGTCGCAGCTCCACTCCTCGTTGACCTCGGGTGCGTCGCCGGCCAGCCGGCGCAGCACCTTGCCACGCCGGTGGTCGGTGCGCAGCGAGCAGCCCGCCGAGCAGTGCTCGCAGACGCTGGGCGAGGAGACCAGGTCGAAGGGGCGCGAGCGGAACCGGTAGGCGGCCGAGGTGAGCGCGCCGACCGGGCAGATCTGGATGGTGTTGCCGGAGAAGTACGAGGCGAAGTCGTCGCCCTCGCCGGTGCCGACCTGCTGGAGCGCGCCGCGCTCGACCAGGTCGATGAACGGGTCACCGGCGATCTGCTGGGAGAAGCGGGTGCAGCGGGCGCAGAGCACGCAGCGCTCGCGGTCGAGCAGCACCTGGGTGCTGATCGGCACCGGCTTCTGGTAGGTCCGCTTCATGCCCTCGAAGCGCGAGTCCGCCTGGCCGCTGGACATCGCCTGGTTCTGCAGCGGGCACTCGCCGCCCTTGTCGCAGACCGGGCAGTCCAGCGGGTGGTTGATCAGCAGCAGCTCCATGACGCCCCGCTGGGCCTTCTCGGCCACCGGGGAGCTGAGCTGGGTGCGGACCACCATGCCCTCGGCCACCGGGATCGTGCAGGAGGCGACCGGCTTGCGCTGGCCCTCGATCTCCACGATGCACTGGCGGCAGGCGCCGGCCGGGTCGAGCAGCGGGTGGTCGCAGAACCGGGGCACCTGGGTGCCGATCTGCTCGGCCGCGCGGATCACCAGGGTGCCCTTGGGGACCTGGACTTCGACGCCGTCGATGGTGAGCGTGACGAGGTCGGTGGCGGTCCTGGGCGGATCGGTGATCGTCATGCGTGCACCTCCCTCTCGGTGGCGGGCTGGGGGGCCTTGGCACGGTGGCTGTCGGCCCAGACGGTGGCGGCGGCCGGGTCGAACGGGCAGCGGCGCTCGGCCAGGTGCTGCTCGTACTCGGCGCGGAAGTGCTGGAGCGAGGAGACGATCGGGCTGGCGGCGCCGTCGCCCAGCGCGCAGAAGGACTTGCCGTTGATGTTGTCGGCGATGTCGAGGAGCTTCTCCAGGTCTCCCTCGACGCCCTCGCCCGCCTCGATCCGCTGGAGCAACTGGACCAGCCAGTAGGTGCCTTCGCGGCACGGCGTGCACTTGCCACAGGACTCGTGGGCGTAGAACTCGGTCCACCGGGTGACCGCGCGCACCACGCAGGTCGTCTCGTCGAAGACCTGCAGCGCCTTGGTGCCGAGCATCGAGCCGGCCGCGCCCACCCCCTCGTAGTCGAGCGGGACGTCGAGGTGCTCGTCGGTGAACATCGGGGTGGAACTGCCGCCCGGGGTCCAGAACTTGAGCTGGTGACCGGCCCGCACCCCACCGCTGATGTCGAGCAGCTGGCGCAGCGTCACGCCCAGCGGCGCCTCGTACTGACCGGGGTTGGTGACGTGCCCGGAGAGCGAGTAGAGCGTGAAGCCCGGGGACTTCTCGGTGCCCAGCGAGGTGAACCACTCCTTGCCGCGGACCAGGATCGGCGGCACCGAGGCGATCGACTCGACGTTGTTGACCACCGTCGGGCAGGCGTACAGGCCGGCGATGGCCGGGAACGGCGGGCGCAGCCGGGGCTGGCCGCGCCGGCCCTCCAGCGAGTCCAGCAGCGCGGTCTCCTCGCCGCAGATGTACGCGCCGGCGCCGGCGTGCACGGTGATGTCCAGGTCGATCCCGGAGCCCAGGATGTCCTTGCCGAGGAAGCCGGCCGCGTACGCCTCGGCGACCGCGGCGTGCAGCCTGCGCAGCACCGGCACCGTCTCGCCGCGCAGGTAGATGAAGGCGTGGTCGCAGCGGATCGCGTAGGAGGCGATCACCATGCCCTCGATCAGCGCGTGCGGGTTGGCGAAGAGCAGCGGGATGTCCTTGCAGGTGCCCGGCTCGGACTCGTCGGCGTTGACCACCAGGTAGTGCGGCTTGCCGTCGTTCTGCGGGATGAACTGCCACTTCATCCCGGTCGGGAAGCCGGCGCCGCCGCGCCCGCGCAGGCCGGACTCCTTGACCAGCGCGATCAGCGCGTCGGGCTCCATCTCCAGGGCGTTGCGCAGGCCCTGGTAGCCGTCGTGGCGCCGGTAGGTCTCCAGGCTCCACGGCCGGTGGTCGTCCCAGGAGGCGGAGAGCACGGGGCTGAGCAGCTTCTCGGCCGGCTCGGTGGCGGTCATCACGCTTCCGTCCCTTCGCCCCGCGGGGCCACCACTCGGGCGCCCGGCGTGCCGGGCAGTGACTCGCCCTTGGCCAGCCGCAGGCCGGCCAGCGAGGGGGCGCCACCGGCGCCGGACTCGTCCACCGCGCCCTCGCGCCCGTCCGGGAAGCCGGCCAGGATCCGCGCGGTCTCCTTGAACGAGCAGAGCTTGGCGCCGCGGGTGGGCCGCACCTCGCCGCCGGCCCGCAGGTCGTCCACCAACTGCCGGGCGCTCTGCGGCGTCTGGTTGTCGAAGAACTCCCAGTTGACCATCACCACGGGGGCGTAGTCGCAGGCGGCGTTGCACTCGATGTGCTCGAGCGAGATCTCGCCGTCCTCGGTGGTCTCGTTGTTCGCGATGCCCAGGTGTTCCTTGAGCTCGGCGAAGATCTGGTCGCCACCGAGCACCGCGCAGAGCGTGTTGGTGCACACCCCCACGTGGTACTGACCGGCGGGCTTGCGGCGGTACATCGTGTAGAAGGTCGCCACCGCCGTGACCTCGGCCGTGGTGAGCGCCAACTGCTCGGCGCAGAACCGGATCCCGGTGGCGCTGACGAAGCCCTCCTCGGCCTGCACCAGGTGCAGCAGCGGCAGCAGGGCCGAGCGCGCCTGCGGGTAGCGCCCGATCAGCTCCGCGGCGTCCCGCGCCAGGCGCTCGTGGACCTCCGGCGGGTAAGGCTTGGCCGGCAGCGCCGGCAGGCCGAGCTCGACGCTCGCCCGAGAATTGCCCGTCACCGGTCCACTCCTCCCATCACCGGGTCGATCCCGGCCACCGCCACGATCACGTCGGCCATCTGGCCGCCCTCGCACATCGCTGCCATCGACTGCAGGTTGGTGAACGACGGGTCCCGGAAGTGCACCCGGTAGGGGCGGGTCCCGCCGTCGCTCACCACGTGCACGCCGAGCTCGCCCTTGGGCGACTCGACGGCTGTGTACGCCTGGCCGACCGGGACCCGGAAGCCCTCGGTGACCAGCTTGAAGTGGTGGATCAGGGCCTCCATGGAGGTGCCCATGATCTGCCGGATGTGGTCCAGCGAGTTGCCCATGCCATCGGGTCCGATGGCGAGTTGGGCCGGCCAGGCGATCTTCTTGTCGGCCACCATGACCGGTCCCGGGCGCAGCCGGTCCAGGCACTGCTCGACGATCCGCAGCGACTGCTTCATCTCCTCCAGGCGGATCAGGAACCGCCCGAAGGAGTCCGCGGTGTCGGCCACCGCGACCTCGAAGTCGTAGTCCTGGTACCCGCAGTAGGGATCGCTCTTGCGCAGGTCGTGCGGCAGTCCGGTGGCCCGCAGGATCGGGCCGGTGGCGCCGAGCGCCAGGCAGCCGGCCAGGTCGAGGAAGCCGACGTCGACCAGGCGCGCCTTGAACACCGGGTTGCCGGTGGCGAGTTTGTCGTACTCGTGCATCCGCGAGCGGAACAGCTTGACCGCCTCGCGGATCTGGTCCACCGCGCCGGGCGGCAGGTCCTGGGCCAGCCCGCCGGGGCGCACGTACGCGTGGTTCATCCGCAGACCGGTGACCAACTCGAAGATGTCCAGGATGAGTTCACGGTCCCGGAAGCCGTAGATCATCAGCGTGGTGGAGCCGATCTCCATGCCGCCGGTGGCCAGGCACACCAGGTGCGAGGAGATCCGGTTGAGCTCCATCATCAGCACCCGGATGACGCTGGCCCGGTCCGGGATCTGGTCGGTGATCCCGAGCAGCTTCTCGACCGCCAGGCAGTAGGCGGTCTCGTTGAACAGCGGCGTGAGGTAGTCCATCCGGGTCACGAAGGTGGTGCCCTGGACCCAGGAGCGGTACTCCATGTTCTTCTCGATGCCGGTGTGCAGGTAGCCGATCCCGCACCGGGCCTCGGTCACCGTCTCGCCGTCGATCTCCAGGATCAGGCGCAGCACGCCGTGCGTGGAGGGGTGCTGCGGGCCCATGTTGACGATGATGCGCTCGTCGTCGGCCCGGGCGACGGCCTCCACCACCTCGCCCCAGTCGCCACCGGTGACGGTGAAGACCCGGCCCTCGGTGGTCTCGCGCGCGCCTGCCTCTTCGAAGTGAGTGGTCATCAGGAGTACGACCTCCGCTGGTCGGGCGCCGGGATCTGGGCGCCCTTGTACTCGACGGGAATGCCGCCGAGCGGGTAGTCCTTGCGCTGCGGGTGGCCCAGCCAGTCGTCCGGCATCATGATCCGGGTGAGCGCCGGGTGGCCCTCGAAGACGAGACCGAAGAAGTCGTACGCCTCTCGCTCGTGCCAGTCGTTGGTCGGGTAGACGCTGACCACGGACGGGATCCGCGGGTCGTCGTCCGGCGCGGTGACCTCCAGCCGGATCAGCCGGCCGTGGGTGATCGAGCGCAGCGGGTAGACCGCGTGCAGCTCCCGCCCGACCTCCGCCGGGTAGTGCACCCCGTTGACGCCCAGGCACAGTTCGAAGCGCAGCGCCGGGTCGTCGCGCAGCGTGCGGACGGTGGCGAGCAGGTGCTCGCGGGCGATCTGGAAGGTCAGCTCGCCGCGGTCGACCACGGTCTTCTCGATCACCGCGGACGGGTTGAGCCCCTGCTCCTCCAGTGCCCCCTCGAGCTCGTCGGCGACCTCGTCGAACCAACCCCCGTAGGGGCGTTCGGCCGGCGCCGGCAGCACGATGGCGGCGGCCAGGCCGCCGAAGCCGGAGGTGTCGCCGGTGCCCTGGGCACCGAACATGCCCTGCCGCCTGCCGACCACCTCGACCGGAAGCTCGCGGCGGTTCTGGGGAACGACCGGTTCGTCGCTCATCGCAGCAGCCCCCGCATCTCGCTGGTCGGGGTGGCCTCCAGGGCCAGTTCCTCGGCCAGGTCCTCGGCGCGGCGCCGGTTCACCCCGAGCGGCTCGTGCTGGATCTTCTCGTGCAGCTTGATGATCGCGTCCATCAGCATCTCCGGGCGGGGCGGGCACCCCGGCAGGTAGATGTCCACGGGGACGATGTGGTCGACGCCCTGGACGATCGCGTAGTTGTTGAACATGCCGCCCGAGGACGCGCAGACGCCCATCGAGATGACCCACTTCGGGTTGGCCATCTGGTCGTAGACCTGGCGGAGCACCGGTGCCATCTTCTGGCTCACCCGGCCGGCCACGATCATCAGGTCGGCCTGCCGCGGCGAACCGCGGAAGACCTCCATGCCGAACCGGGCCAGGTCGTAGCGGCCCGCCCCGGTGGTCATCATCTCGATGGCGCAGCAGGCCAGCCCGAAGGTGGCCGGGAAGAGCGAGGCTTTTCTCACCCACCCCGCGGCGCTCTCCACCGTGGTGAGCAGAAAGCCGCTCGGCAGCTTCTCCTCGATTCCCATCTACCCATCCCTCTCAGTGGCCTCAGATCCGGCTGATCGCACGGCGGTCGTCCTTGCTCCGCCGCTGCGCCCTAGTCCCACTCCAGGCCGCCGCGCCGCCAGACGTAGGCGTACGCGACGAAGACCGTGGCGATGAACAGGAGCATCTCGACCAGCCCGAAGATCCCCAGGGCGTCGAAGCTGACCGCCCACGGGTAGAGGAAGACGATCTCGATGTCGAAGACGATGAAGAGCATCGCCGTCAGGTAGTACTTGATCGGGAACCGCCCGCCGCCCACCGGCTGCGGGGTCGGTTCGATGCCGCACTCGTACGCCTCCAACTTGGCCCGGTTGTAGCGCTTCGGGCCGGTCAGCGAGGCCATCACGACGGAGCCGACCGCGAACGCCGCCGCGATGGCACCGAGTACGAGGATCGGCGCGTAGGCATTCATATGCCGCCGCTCCCTCCGTCCAGTCGTCCTTGACTGCAGATCGGAACCACCGGGTCACTGTGGGGTGATCCGGTGATCCGGCCCCTGAGATCCACCTCATGTGAGGCAGTTCACAAAGCCCGGATCGAGCGCATCCTATGCCTGTCGGCTTGTGATCTGCGACACGCAGTCCAAGGCGATCTTTGTGATCTACGCCACCTTGCAGACCCGTTGTCATGCTGACAAGTAGCGAGATATGAACGCAATGCGCTCAGATGGTCGCAAACTGTCATATTCATCGGCGAAGTTACTGGTCAGAGCCCTGCGCCTATATCAACTATGCGTCGCCCAGAGCAAATTTAGAGGCTTCATGTTGACGTGATAACCGCCCTCACTCTCCCGGGTGGCACCCTCTGGGCGAGCGCTTGACCCTTCGTTCACAAGCTCCGGAGAGCCGTGATGTTGGCGATGTACAATAGATGGCAACATCACCAACATCGCAGCCCCCGTGGAGGCCTCCGGTGACCGTCACCCAGATCGACATCGACGACGAGGCGCTCGCGGCCGCCATGCGGTTGATGGGAGCCACCACCAAGAAGGAGACGGTGAACACCGCGCTGCGGGAGTACGCCGAGCGGATCACCCGGCTGGAGGCCGCCGAGGACCTCGCCGCCCGCGGCGCCCGCGGCGAGTTCGACGCCGCGCCCGCCGCTCATGCCGCTGCCAAGCGGGCCCGCAGGGAGCAGTTGGGGTGATCGGCTACCTGGTCGACGCCTCCGCCCTGTGGCACCTCTTCCGGGAGCCGGGCGCGCTCGGCCCCTGGGAAGGGTCCATCGCCGCCGGCGCCTTCCACCTGTGCGAACCGACCCGCGTCGAGTTCCTGTACTCCGCGACCGGCCCGGCCCACCGCGACGAACTCGCCGCGCGGATCGACGCGTTGTGCCGCCCGGCCGCGGTGCCGAAGCAGGGGTGGCGCTGGGTCGACACCGCACAGTACAAGCTCACGCAGAAGGGTCAGCACCGGTCCGCGGGGGCCATCGACCTGCTGCTCTGCGCGACGGCGGTGCACCACGACCTCACCGTGCTGCACGTCGACGACGACTTCGCCACGGTGGCGAGTGTGCTCACCGAGCTGCGCGAGCGCGATCTTCGGCGCTAGGGTCGGGCACCCCGGCGCCCTGGAGGGCCGCCGGGGCGACGCCCGCGGGCTCCGGGGTCGCGGGCTCGGGCCGCACGGGCGCGGGCGGCGGGAGGACCGCGCGGCGGCCGGCCTCGGTGCCCAGCAGCACCAGCAGGCCGCCCAGCAGGGCCGGGGCGCTCAGCCGGTCACCGCCCAGCGCGATGCCGAAGACGGCGGCCCAGAGCGGCTCGGTGCCCAGCAGCAGGCTCACCCGGGAGGGCGAGGTGGCCCGCACGGCCCGCATCTGCACGAAGAACGCGAAGAGCGTGCAGAACAGCGCGAGGTAGAGCAGCAGGCCCCACTGGGCGGGCGACCAGGACGCCGCCAGCCGCCACGGCGCGGGCCCGGCGAACGGGCTGGCCACCGCGAAGACCACGCTCGCCGAGGCCAGTTGGACCCAGGTCAGGGCCAGCGAGTCGACCCCGCGCAGGGCCCGGCTGCGGGACATCGCCAGCACGTGCACGGTGCGCAGCACCGCGGCGCCGAGCACCAGCAGGTCGCCCGTCGAGGGGGTGCGCAGTCCCGAGCCCTCGGTGAGCAGGCCCACCCCGAGCAGCGAGGCGCCGGCGGCGGCCAGGAAGGCCCGCGGGATCGCGGTGCGACTCAGGGCGCTCTCGGCGAGCGGGGTGAGGATCATGGTCAGGCTGATGATCAGGCCGGCGTTGGTGGCCGAGGTGTGCACGACGCCGTAGCTCTCCAGCAGGAAGATCCCGCCGAGGATCACACCCAGCAGCGCCGCCCCCCGCCACTGCGCCCACCCCAGGGTGCGCAGCGGTCGCCGCGCGAGCAGGGCCAGCGGCGGCAGCACCGCGAGGAAGCGCAGCACCAGCATCGGCACGACGGTGTCGGGCGTGGTGAGGTGCTTGACCGCGAGGAAGCTGGAGCCCCAGACCACGGCGACCAGCAGCAGCGGCAGGTCGGCGAGCAGACCGCGCCGGGCGGCGGGGGCGGCGGCTTGTGAAGCGGTTCGCATGGCGGGTCCGTTCGGCGGGTGGGCGGGCGGCACAGGGCGGGGTGGGGCCGGGGCGACGGCGATGGCGGGTGCTCCGCGGACGGTACGTGAACCCGCGACCTGACGCCCCGTCAGTCCAGCTGCGCGGCCTGGTCCGCCGGCGCAGCCTGGTCCGCCGCCGCGACCGGCGCGACCGGCGCCCGCAGCGCGAGCAGCGAGTACCCGGCGCCGACCACCACCAGCAGCGCAGCCCCGCCCAGGATGGTGTCGATCCGCCCCAACGGCAGGCCGCCGACCTGTCCGTGGAAGCCCCGCAGCACGCTGCTCGCCAGCCACCCCGCCAGGCCCATGCCGATCACGCTGGCCACCTGCTGGACCGGGTTGATCACCGAGAAGACCCGGCCGAGGTACTGCTGCGGCACCGCACCGAGCAGCAGCGGCGCGACCGCCGCGTTGAGCGCCGAGAGTCCCGGGCCGATCAGCGCGATCAGCACCAGGGCGGGCCAGAACGAGGTCATCCGGGAGTACCCGAGCAGCAGCACGCCCATCACCAGCAGGCCGAACGAGAAGGTCCGCTCGTTGCCGAACCGGCCGAGCAGTCGGGCCGCGCACGCGGCGCCGACCAGCAGCCCGATCCCCAAGGCCATGTCCAGCGTGCCGAACCACCGCACGTCGACGTGCAGGTTGTCGGTCACGAAGAAGACGTTGACGGTGTTCAGCGCGCCGATGCCGACGCTGATCAGCGCGATCACCAGCAGCAGCACCCGGACCACCGGGTTGCGCCACGACGTCCGCAGCCCGTCCACGAATTCGGCGCGGAAGTCGGGCGCCGCGGCGGTCTCGGGTCGCTCGTGCGGGGGTATGTCGACCGCCCTGACCAGGACGAAGGAGACCAGGTAGGAGAGCGCGTTGACCGCCAGTGCCCACTGCACGCCCGCCGCGTACAGCAGCGGGGCGGCCAGCGGCGGGCCCAGGATGCTGGCGATCGCCTGGGTGGACTGCCCGATCGCGGCGGCCCGGCCGCGCTCCTCGGCGCCCACCACGTCGTTGATGATCGCGAACCGCGCGGGGGTGAAGAACTGCGAGACCGCGGAGTTGGCGAAGACCGCCGCGTAGACGACGACCATCTGCACGCCGGTGGGCACCGTCCCGCCCGGCAGGAAGGCCATCGCCGCGACCGCGCCGATCAGCGCCGCCCGGATCAGGTCGGTGCCGAGCATGGTGCGCCGGTAGTCCCAGCGGTCGACGTAGACCCCCGCCAGGGGTGCGACCAGCAGGGTGGCGACGGCCACCGTGATCAGCAGGCCGGAGACGGCAGCCGGTGCGTTCGCACTGCCCGCCAGCAACTGGGTTCCCACCCACAGGGTCAGGGTGGTGTCGAAGACGAAGTCACCGGTCTGCGAGACGGCTTGACCGCTCCAGAGCAGGGTGAAGTTACGGTTGATGAGCGCCACGGACCTCATCCTGACACGAACGTTCGTTCGCTGAGGGGGTATCACCAGGAATGACGGGCGGGACAGTTGGGCATGACGGTGTGCACATGACACAGCGTTGTCCGACGCCTACGAAGGGATCCGCCATGGCCCGCCCCCGTCTCGCCGCCGCGGCAGCCGCCGCCACCCTGGTGCTCTGCGCCGCCAGCGCGGCCTCCGCCGCCACCGTCTCCCCCGACGCCCGGCCCGCACCGGCCGCCGCCGCCCCGAGCACGGGCACCCCGAACTGCGGTTTCACGGCCGCCGTCCCCGCGGACAACTTCCAGGGCATCCCGGTCTTCGACGCCAGGAAGGCCGCCAAGCCGTACCACGCCACCCTGCGCACCAGCCAGGGCGCGATCACCTTCCAGGCGCTGACCGACGCGGCCCCCTGCACCACCTTCTCGTTCCACTTCCTCGCCGACCACGGCTACTTCGACGACACCCACTGTCACCGGCTGACCACCCAGCGCCTGTGGGTCCTGCAGTGCGGCGACCCCACCGGCACCGGCAGCGGCGGCCCCGGGTACTCCTTCAATGACGAGAACCTGACCGGCGCCACCTACCCGGCCGGCACCGTGGCGATGGCCAACGCCGGCCCGAACACCAACGGCAGCCAGTTCTTCCTGGTCTGGAAGGACACCAAGCTCTCCCCCGCCTACACCCCCTTCGGCAAGGTCACCGCCGGCATGGACGTGCTGCAGAAGATCGCCGCCGGCGGCGAGGACGACCAGAACGGTCCCGGCGACGGCTTCCCGACCCTGCCGGTGAACATCCGCGGCGTGAAGCTCACCAACCACTGACGAGCAGCCGGGCACCCCACCCCCGCCCCGCCCGGACCCGGAAACGGGTCGAGGGGCCCCGGCGCGAGATACGCGCCGGGGCCCCTCGTTCGCCCCGGGAGCCCCTGTCCGACGCCCGGGGCGCCGCAGGAGTGGCTTGGAATCGAAAGGGTCGGGGAGAACTGGTGGCTTAGTACCAGTGGTGGTTCTGCCAGAACGCCCAGGCGGCGTTCGGGCTGCCGTAGCGGGTGTTCATGTAGTTGTAGGCCCACTTGATCTGGGTCTTCGGGTTGGTCTTCCAGTCGGCACCGGCCGAGGCCATCTTCGAGGCCGGCAGCGCCTGGCCCAGGCCGTAGGCGCCGGAGGAGGCGTTGGTGGCCGACACGTTCCAGCTGGACTCGTGCGAAATGATCTGGCTGAAGGAGGCCAGCTGGTTGGCGGGCACGATCTGCGCCGCGATGGCCTGCGGGGACGGGGTCGCCGCGGAGGCGGTGGCGGGCATCAGGCCGGCGCCCAGCGCGGTCAGACCGGCGGCCGAGGCAAGAACGGCGGAAGCAGTACGCATACGAAGCTTGAAAGCGGGCATGAAGACTAAGACCTCAATCGGGGTTGGGCCGGCTCCCGCCCGTTCGACCGAGGCCGGACAGGGGCTCGCATGGTGTGCGGGCGGGAGGCGGCGAGAGCTGCACCGGCGGGACAGGTGCCGGTGCGGCTGACGACTGAGCCATTGTTAGCGGGCCGTCGACCGGCGGCCAAGACCCCCCTGTTACGACCCCCCGTCGTAGCTGCGGTGCGGATTCGCCCCGTTTTGCGGTGGTACGCCCAGGTCAGCCATCTGCTATCCACCGTCGTACTCCCGCCACCCGTGTGAGCACCCTCACCGCCACGGCACGACAGGCGGTCACGGGCCGCCCTGACCTGGGCACAGCGCGTACCGGCGATCAAGAGTCGAACGAGGCCCGGGTCACACGGGGATCAGAGCGTTCGATGCCCGAAGAGTTCGCCCGGCCGTCGACCGGGCGCTCTCCTGTCACGCGCGGTGAGCGCCTAGGATGCGCTGGGGCAGTGTCAGAGGCATGACCGGGAGGGGACCCGTGACCAGAGCGGCGCAGTGGATGCAGAACCCGGACCGCGAGGTCCGTCCGCCCACCGACCTGCAGGCCGACCGCCCGCACCCGGCCCGGATGTACGACTACTTCTTGGGCGGCAAGGACAACTTCCCGGCCGACCGGGAGGCCGCCGAGCGGGCCGCCGCGGGCTGGCCCAACGTCCGCAAGGCCACCCTGGAGAACCGCCGCTTCCTGGGCCGCGCGGTGCGCTACCTGGCCGAGGAGGCCGGGATCCGACAGTTCCTGGACATCGGCACCGGCATACCGACGGCCAACAACACCCACGAGGTCGCCCAGGACGTCGACCCGCGCAGCCGGGTGGTGTACGTGGACAACGACCCGATCGTGCTGGCCCACGCCCGCGCCCTGCTGGTCAGCGCACCGGACGGGATGACCACCTACATCGACGCGGACCTGCGCGAGCCCGACCGCATCCTGGAGCACCCCGAGCTGAGCCGGGTGCTGGACCTGGAGCAGCCGGTCGCGCTGATGCTGATCGCGATCCTGCACTTCGTGCCGGACGAGCAGGACCCGTACGGCATCGTGCGCAAGCTGGTCGGGGCCCTGCCCAGCGGCAGCTACGTCGCGCTGACCCAGCTCACCGGGGACTTCGACCCCTACGAGACCGGCCGCCTGGTCCGCAGCTACCGCGACTCCGGGGTGCCGCTGCAGGCCCGCAGCCGCGCCGAGGTGGCCCCCTTCTTCGAGGGGCTGGAGCTGGTCGAGCCGGGCATCGAGGTCGTCTCGCGCTGGCGGCCGGACCCGGCGGCGCCGAGCCCGTTCACCCGCGAGGAGGTCTCGGTCTACGGCGCGATCGCCAAGGTCCGCTAGGGCGCGCCGCCCGACCGGGCGGCACGGCCCCTGCGGTGGATCCCTAGGCGTTCGGCGCGACCTTGGCCAGGCCGTTGATCAGGCGGTCCATCGCGTCGCCGCCCTGCGGGTCGGTGAGGTTGGCGAGCAGCTTCAGGGTGAAGCGCATCAGCATCGGGTGGGTGAGCCCGCGCTGGGTGGCGATCTGCATCACCCGGGGGTTGCCGATCATCTTCACGAAGGCCCGGCCGAGCGTGTAGTAGCCGCCGTAGGTGTCCTTGAGCACGGCCGGGTACGCCTGCAGCGCCCTCTCCCGCCCGCCCGGGGTGACCCGGGCGTGCGCCTGCACGATCGTGCGGGCGGCGATCTGCCCGGACTCCATCGCGTACGCGATGCCCTCGCCGTTGAACGGGTTCACCATCCCGCCCGCGTCGCCGACCAGCAGCAGGCCGCGGGTGTAGTGCGGCTGGCGGTTGAAGGCCATCGGCAGCGCGGCGCCGCGGATCGGGTCGGTCATGTTCTCCGGCGTGTAGCCCCACTCCGCGGGCATGTTGGCGCACCAGGCCTTCAGCACCTCGCGCCAGTCCAGCTCGCCGAAGGCGGGCGAGGAGTTGAGGATGCCCAGGCCCACGTTGGAGGTGCCGTCGCCCATCCCGAAGACCCAGCCGTAGCCCGGCAGCAGCTTCTTGCCGCCGTCCCGGGTGTCCCACAGCTCCAGCCAGGACTCCAGGTAGTCGTCCTCGTGCCGGGGCGAGGTGAAGTAGGTCCGGTAGGCCACGCCCATCGGCCGGTCCTCGCGCCGGTGCAGGCCCATGGCGAGCGAGAGCCGGGTGGAGTTGCCGTCGGCCGCGACCACCAGCGGCGCCCGGAAGGTGACCTCCCGCTTGTCGGCGCCGAGCCGGGCGCTCACCCCGGTGATCCGCCCGGTCCGCTCGTCCAGCACCGGCCCGCTGACGTTGCAGTGCTCGTACAGCCGGGCGCCGGCCTTCTCGGCCTGACGGGCCAGCAACTCGTCGAAGTCGGCCCGCTTGCGCACCAGTCCGTAGTCCGGGAAGGCGGAGAGCTCGGGCCAGTCCAGCTCCAGGCGCACCCCGCCGCCGATGATCCGCAGACCCTTGTTGTGCAGCCAGCCGTTCGCGGTGGAGACGTCGATCCCCATGTCCACCAGCTGCTTGGTCGCGCGCGGGGTCAGCCCGTCGCCGCAGACCTTCTCCCGCGGGAACTCGGTCTTCTCCAGCAGCAGGACGTCCAGCCCGGCCTGCGCCAGGTAGTACGCGGTGGTCGAGCCCGCCGGCCCGGCTCCCACCACGATGACGTCAGCGGTGCTCTCGACGGCGGTCTCGGTCACGGGGGCACACTCCTGAGCACTGCGGGCGGGACACGGTCTGCGACGGTCCCGAGCAGTCTACGGCGTGACCCCGCGGCGGCTGCGGACGCCCGCTGACCGCCACTCAGTCGAGCGCCGCGCCACTGTCCCGGGTGTCGTCCTCCTTCGTCCCGCGGTGCAGCGCGACGATGCCGCCGGTCAGGTTGCGCCAGGCCACCCTGCTCCAGCCGGCCTGCTGGAGCAGGGCGGCGAGCGCCGGCTGGTCGGGCCAGGCGCGGATCGACTCGGCGAGGTAGACGTACGCGTCGGGGTTGCTGCTGACCCGGGTGGCGACGGGGGGCAGCGCCCGCATCAGGTACTCGGTGTAGACGGTGCGCAGCGGGGTCCAGGTGGGCGTGGAGAACTCGCAGATCACCACCCGTCCGCCGGGCTTGGTCACCCGGTACAGCTCGCTCAGCGCGAGGCCGGTGTCGTGCACGTTGCGCAGCGCGAAGGAGATGGTGACGGCGTCGAAGGAGGCGTCCGCGAACGGCAGCCGGGTGGCGTCGCCGGCGGTCAGCGGGAGCTCGGGGTGGCGGCGCTTGCCCTCGGTCAGCATGCCGACTGAGAAGTCGCAGGGCACGACGTTCGCCCCGGCCTCGCGGAACGGCAGGGAGGAGGTGCCCGTGCCGGCGCCGAGGTCGAGCACCAGGTCGCCGGGGCCCGCGGCGACCGCCTCGGCCACCGCGCGGCGCCAGGCACGGGCCTGGCCGAGTGAGAGCACGTCGTTGGTCAGGTCGTACTTGGCCGCGACGTCGTCGAACATGGCGGCGACTTCGTGGGGCTGCTTGTCCAGGGAGGCTCGGGTCACGCACCCATTGTTCACCCTGGCGCGGCCGCCGCGGTGCCGGGGCTCGACAGCCGGACACCCCGGTCACCGGCCGTCGGCCGGTCAGCGCAGCGCGCGGCGCCCGCCCTTGCGGCGGCGGCGCGAGCGCTTGCCCTGGGTGATGGCCGGCATGCCCTCGGCCAGCGCCTCGGTGGCCAGGGCCACCGTGGTGCGCAGCCGGGCCCGTTCGGCGCGCGCGGCCGGGCCGCGCCGGTGGCGCAGGATCCGCGCCACGCAGATCGCGCAGATCAACAGGGCCACCGGCACGCTGATCTGGGCCAGTCGCACCCCGGCGGCCTGCGGGTAGACCTGGTCGCAGACCCGGACCGCGCCGGCGTCCTCGGCCGCGTGCTCCAGGCAGATCGGGTCGCCGACCCGGGCGTGGTCCGGCAGCCGCAGGTCGGCGGCGCTGTGCTGCTGCCCGTCGGCACGGTAGCTGACCGCGCTGTAGGTGGCGCTGCCGCCCGGCAGCTGGGTGATGGTGCCCTCGACCCGCACGGGGTGCGCGCCGATCTTGTCCGCGAGGTCGGCCTGCCGCCAGCCCAGCAGGCACATGCCGAGGGCCAGCACGGCGCTGAGCACCGCCGTGAGGTACCAACCTCGGCCGATCCGGGGGACGACGGACGGGGATCGCATGGGCGTGCGGTGACCTGGCTTCCCGTGGGAATGGGTGAGGGCGGCCCCGCGAACCGGGGACGGGCGCGCAGGGCTGAGCGGGATCGTAACTGCTGGCGGGCCCTCAGGTCACGGCGAGGGGGTATCAGGACGTCGACCGGAGAGCTGAGTTCGAATACCGACGACCTCCGCCGGGTGCGCCCCGGGCGCACCCGGATGAGAGATTGACGACAGCTCAACGGGCGCGGTGCAGCAGCCGCCCGCCCAGCACGGTGGCCAGGCACCGCCCGTCCGCCACGGCCAGCACCGCGAGGTCCGCCCGCCCCTCGGCGGCGAGGGCGCCGCCGGGCAGCGCGGCGAAGGTCCCGTCGAAGGGCGGCGCGGCGGGCGGGGCGGCGAGGACCAGCAGGCCCGAGCGGCTCACCGCGGTCCGCACCGCCGGGTGCTCGAAGGGCCCGGCCAGCGCCGTCGTGCCGTGCGCGAGCATCCGCTGCAGCCCGCGCCGGGCGCTGCCGCCCCGGCCGCCGTAGTGCGCCTCGTCCACCCCGGCGGGCGGGAGCGCCAGCGGGAGTTCGCCGAGCTCCTCGCGCGGGTCCGGGTGGTAGCGGCCCTCCAGCAGCAGGTGCCCGTAGGGCTGGACCAGGCCCGGCACGAGCCGGCCCGCCCCCCAGTCGCGCACCCGCGCGGTGGGGTGCGCGGCCGCCAGTTCGGCGAACGGCCCCAGGGCGGCCACCCGGTCACCGCGCACCAGCACCGCCCCCTCGGCGAGCGGCGGGGCGGTGGCGGCGGGGTCGGCCTGCAGCAGCGCGGCCCGGTGGAGCGTCAGCACGGCCGGCGCGCCGGGCGGGGCGGCGGGAGGGTCATCAGGTGGTGGAGAGGATCTTCAGCTCCGGGTGCGCGGTGCCGCCCTCGATCGCGGTGGAGGCGATGTGCGAGGCCACCCGCGGGTCGACCGGGTCGTTCGCCGGGTCGTCCAGCACCCGCAGGTGCTGGTAGGTGGTGGAGCGCTGGGCGGGCACCCGGCCGGCGGTGCGGATCAGGTGGATCAGCTCGGTCAGGTTGGAGCGGTGCTTGGCGCCGGCCGCCGAGACCACGTTCTCCTCCAGCATGACCGAGCCCAGGTCGTCGGCGCCGTAGTGCAGCGACAGCTGGCCGGCCTCCTTGCCGGTGGTCAGCCAGGAGCCCTGGATGTGCGCCACGTTGTCGAGGAAGAGCCGGGAGATCGCGATCATCCGCAGGTACTCGAAGACGGTGGCCTGGGTGGAGCCCTTGAGGTGGTTGTTCTGCGGCTGGTAGGTGTAGGGGATGAAGGCGCGGAAGCCGCCGGTGCGGTCCTGCACCTCGCGGATCATCCGCAGGTGCTCGATCCGCTCGGCGTTGGTCTCGCCGGTGCCCATCAGCATGGTGGAGGTGGACTCCACTCCCAGGCCGTGGGCGATCTCCATGATCTCCAGCCAGCGCTCGCCGGACTCCTTGAGCGGGGCGATCGCCTTGCGCGGCCGCTCCGGCAGCAGCTCGGCGCCGGCGCCGGCGAAGGAGTCCAGGCCGGCGGCGTGGATGCGGCTGATCGCCTCCTCGACGGAGACCTTCGAGATCCGCGCCATGTGGTCGACCTCGGAGGCGCCGAGCGAGTGGATCACCAGCTGCGGGAAGTCCGCCTTGATGGCCGCGAAGGCCCGCTCGTAGTACTCCACCCCGTAGTCCGGGTGGTGGCCGCCCTGGAACATGATCTGGGTGCCGCCGAGCTCGACGGTCTCCGCGCAGCGGCGCAGGATCTCCTCGAGGTCGCGGGACCAGCCCTTGTCGCTCTTGGGCGGCACGTAGAACGCGCAGAACTTGCACGCCGTCACGCAGACGTTGGTGTAGTTGATGTTGCGTTCGATGATGTACGTGGCGATGTGCTCGGTGCCGGCGTAGCGGCGCCGGCGCACCGCGTCGGCGGCCGCGCCGAGCGCGTGCAGCGGCGCCGAGCGGTAGAGCTCCAGCGCCTCCTCGGCGGAGATCCGCCCACCGGCCGCGGCCCGGTCGAGGACGGCCTGCAGGTCGGTGCTGGGCGCATCGGCTGTCGCTGCGAGCTCGGACACCTGGCGGCCTTCTTTCTGTCCGGAGTACTGTCCAGGGTCGCCGGGGTCCGACGGTGCCGGGAGCGGCTGACCAGCCGGTCCGGCGCCGGGGCTCCGGCGGCATGACCGAACCAGCCTACGCCAGCACCCGGCGCCCGACGGCGAGGCCCCGGGCGGGCCCCGGCGCCCTCAGCGGCACGTCGCCGCGACCCTCCGGCAAGCCGGTCGCCGGGTCCGCCGCGCGCCGGCGCGGCGGACCGTCAGCCCGCGACCGCGGGGGCCAGCAGACGGATCGTCACGTCCGGGGCGAAGCCGCTGTCGTGCCCCACCCGGCGGGCGAACTCGGCGATGCCGGCCAGCTGCCGCTCGCCCAGCGAGAAGTCGAGCGCCTGGCTGAAGTAGCGCTCCAGCACCGGCGCGTCGAAGGCCTCCCAGCGCGCCGCGTGCTCGGCCACCCGGCCGGCCTCGGCCAGCGAGAGGTCACGGGACTCCAGGAAGGCCCGGTGCACCGCCGCCACCAGCTCCGGCCGCCGCTCGACGAACTCGCGCCGGGCGGCCCAGACGGCGAAGACGAACGGCAGCCCCGTCCACTCCTTCCACATCTCGCCCAGGTCGTGCACCAGGTAGCCGCTGTCCGGCCGGGCCTCCAGGGTGGCGCGCAGGGCCGGGTCGCCGATCAGGACGGCGGCGTCGGCGCGCGCCAGCATCGCGTCCAGGTCGGGCGGGCAGCTGAAGTACTCGGGCCGCACCCCGTGCCGCTCCTCCAGCAGCAGCTGGGCCAGCCGCACCGAGGTCCGGCTGGTCGAGCCCAGCGCGACCGGCCGGCCGGTCAGCTCGTCCAGCGGCAGCTTGCTGACGATCACGCAGGACATCACCGGGCCGTCGCTGCCGACCGCGATGTCCGGCAGCACCACCAGCTCGTCCGCGTGCCGCAGGTACTCCACGCAGGTGATCGGCCCGATGTCGAGCGAGCCGTCCACCAGCAGGTCGCTGAGCTTCTCGGGGGTGTCCTTGGTGAGGTCGAGGTCGAGCAGGCTGCCGGTGCGGGCCAGGCCCCAGTAGAGGGGCAGACAGTTCAGGAACTGAATGTGGCCCACCCTCGGCCGTACCTCCCGTCCCAGGGGTGTCTCCAGCACCCCGGCAGCCCCCTGCCCTTGCCCCTCGCCGCCGGTTGCCGGCGCACCCTCCAGCAGATCAGCCACCGCGTGCTCCCTTGCCCGTTCGTCCTGTCTTCGCAGGGTATGCCCGGCGCTTCGGCGGCTCGGAGCGGCCCCGGTCCGACACGCCCCCGACACACCACTCCGGTGGCTCAAGAGACCCCTGGTCGAGGCCGCGCCTGCGTGCTACCGTTCCATCCAGTTGCAGTTTGATTCCCCTTGCAGTACTTGAAGCCTGCGGAGCATGTAACCGCGGGCTTTTTGTAGTTTTTCAGCATTGCAGCATTGTGCGAAAAACTCCGGACCCATTCCGGAGGCGGGGCGATCAGCGCAGCGGACCGGATGCCACACGGTGTGGTGTCCGCCACGTCCCTCGCAAGGAGAACGGCATGGCCACGGGAACCGTCAAGTGGTTCAACGCTGAGAAGGGCTTCGGCTTCATCGCCCAGGAGGGTGGCGGCCCCGACGTCTTCGTCCACTACTCCGCCATCAACGCGAACGGTTTCCGCTCGCTTGAGGAGAACCAGGCGGTGTCGTTCGACGTCACCCAGGGCCCGAAGGGCCCGCAGGCGGAGAACGTCACCGCCATCTGATTCATCCTCTGATGAACTGATCGCTCAGGACCCGGCCTCGCGCGGGGTCCGCCGGCGGCCCACCCCGGGCCGTGGAGCATGACTCGCAGTACCAAGGGGGCCCACCGCGTCAGCCGACCGGGACGGGCCCCCTGCCGCTTGTCGGCGCGCCTTTCCCGAGAGCCCTTTTCGGCCAATGCCGGGTGCCTTTCCGGACACCCGATGCTCCGCACCCGACCTGTCCGCCCGAACGCACGGCGGAACACGCGACGGAACGCGTCGAGCGCGCACCCCGGCGACGCGGCGGGAATGGCCTCCAGTCGTCCTGCGGTCACCCTCCGGTCGCACCCCAGCAGCTCCCCACCAGCTCCCCACCAGCTCCCCGGTGATCCTGTGGCGCCAGGCCCAGGGTAGGGACGAACGGACGTTTGACCGGTCACTGGTTATACGTATAACTTCGAACCGTCCCCCACCCCTGCCTGGGAGTCCCCCGTGGGCTATGTCGCCCTGCTCCGCGCCCCGCACGTCACCCGCCTGCTCCTGGGCACCCTGCTCGGCCGGCTGCCGGCCGGGATGACCGCGCTGGTCGTCGCCCTCGCCCTGCGCGAGGCGGGCGCCCCCTACAGCCGGGTCGGCGTGGCCACCGCCGCGTACGCGATCGCCGCCGCGGTCGGCGGCCCGGTGCTCGGCCGGATCGTGGACCGCACCGGCCAGCCCCGGGTGCTGCTCTGCGCCGCCGTGGTGGCCGGGGCCGGCTACGCGCTGCTCGCGCTCGCCCCCGGCAGCCCGGTCGCGGCCGTCACCGGGGCGGCGGTCGCCGGTCTCGCGATGCCACCGCTCGAACCGTGCCTGCGCTCGCTGTGGCCCGAGGTGGTCGACGAGGAGCAGTTGGACACCGCCTACGCCTTCGACTCCGCCTCGCAGCAGATCCTGTACGTCGCCGGACCGCTCGCGGTGGCCGGCATCGCCGCCGCCGCCGGCCCCGTCACCGCGCTGTGGACGGCCGCCGGACTCGGCCTGGCCGGTGCCCTGGTGGTGGCCACCGCCGCGCCCGCCCGCCGCTGGCAGGCCCCGCCGCGCGGCCACGGCGCCGGTCTGCTGGGACCGCTGCGCTCCCCGGGCCTGGTGCTGCTGCTGGTCGGTCTGGCCGGCGCGGGGTGGACGGTCGGCGCGCAGAACGTGCTCTTCATCGCCTACGCCGAGCGGCAGCACGGCCACGGCAGCGGTCTGCCCGGCGGCGCCGGCCTGCTGCTGGCGCTGGCCGCGCTCGGCGGGCTGCTCGGCGCGCTGGGCTACGGAGCGGTGCGCTGGCGCAGCAGCACCGGCACCCGCACCTGGGTGCTGGCGCTCGCGATGGCGCTCAGCTACCTCCCGTTGCTGCTGCTCCCCGGGCCCTGGCCGATGGCGGCCCTCGCCCTGCTCTCCGGGATCGGCCTGGCGCCGCTGCTGGCGGCCGCGTTCGTGCTGGTCGCCGAGCTGGCGCCGGCCGGGACGGTCACCGAGGCCTTCGCCTGGCTGGTCACCCTCTTCGCGACCGGCAACGCGCTGGGGTACGCGGTCTCGGGCTCGCTCGCCGCGGGCTCGCTGACCGCGGTGGCCTGGTGCGCGGTGGGCGGGATCGCGCTGGGCGGGCTGCTGCTGTTCGCCGTGCGCGGGCGGCTGGGCGCCGGCCCGGCGCCGGCGGCGGTGCGGGCGGTGCGGGCGGTGTAGCGGGGGCGACGAACGGCCGGGGCCCGCAGGCGGTGTGCGCCTGTCCCCCGTGCGCGGGCGGCTGGCCCCCGGCCGTTCGTCAGCGGGGTCAGCTGTGGCGGCCCCGGCGGGTGTAGGCGGTGGCGGCCAGGATCAGGCCACCGAGGACCAGGATGCCCGCGAGGGTGGCGAGCATCGGGCCGGGGACCTCGGCCCCGGTGTCCGGCAGCGGGCTACCGGTCGCGGTGGGGGTCGGGGTCGGTACGGGCGGGTGCGTGTGGGAGTGCGTCGGGCTGGGGGTCGGGGTCGGCCGGTGCGTGTGCGAGTGCGTCGGGCTCGGCGTCGGCCAGGTCGTCGGGGTGGGCGTGGGAGTCGGCGTCGGCCAGGTCGTCGGAGTCGGCGTCGGCGTCGGCGTGGGGCACGGCGGCGGGGTCGGCGTCGGGCACGGCGTGGGAGTCGGGCTCGGCGTCGGGGTGGGAGTCGGCGTCGGGGTCGGCGTCGGGCAGAGCACCAGGCCCAGGTCCAGGTCGAGGTCCCTGCTCCCGCCGCGCAGCGTCACGCTCTGGGTGAGCCCGGTCGCCGGATCGGCGTCCGAGTCCAGCGCCCGGTCGTCGCCCGCCGCCCGCTGGGTGACGGTGGCCTCCTTGGGCAGCGTGGTCAGGTCGAAGCGGACCGCGTAGGTGCCGTCCGGCAGCTTGTCGAAGAGGTAGCGGCCCTGCGCGTCGGTGACCGTGGTGACCGGGTTGCCCTGGCGGTCGCGGACCGGCTGCCCGGCACCGTCGACCAGCGCGACCCGCACCCCCGGCACCCCGGGCTCGTCGGGCTGCTGGATCCCGTCACCGTTCCGGTCGTTCCAGACGAGGTCCCCGAGCGCGTTGTTCGGCGGGACGGGCTGGCGCACCCCGACCCCGACCTTGGCCGGCTCGGCGGGCAGCAGCTGGTCGCCGTTCACGTCCTTGGCGGTGTACGCGAAGCTGTTCCACGCGTACTCGCCGTCGGCCGCGTCCACCGAGGCGGTCATCGGCCAGGTCAGCGTGAACTGCGCGTCGGGGGCCAGCGAACCGGGCCGGTGGATCCGGAACCAGGTCGCCAGGCCCGGACCGGGGAAGGTCGTGCTCCAGGTCGCGGTGGCATCGCAGCCGGTGCTCGCGGCCGGGTCGCGCAGCTCGGCGGCGACGCACGGCTCCTTGGCCGTCGTGTACTCGATCACCACGGTCGGGTCGCTGCTGGTGATCGGCTGGGTCAGCGACGGCGCCCAGACGCTGCCGCGCCCGGTGGCGGGGCGCAGCACGTAGCCGTCGCCGGGGGTGGGCAGCCGGTCGTAGGCGGTGAAGTCGGTGACCGGGTCCGGCGAGTCGTTGCGCACCGTCATCCGGTAGGAGATCACCCCGCCGGGGGTGGCGGTGCCGGTGGCGCCGTAGCCGGCGTCGAGGTCGCCCTTGACCTCCTTGTACGAGCGCAGCACGGCCGGCACCTGCACCTCGACCTGCGCGCTGGCGTGGCAGAGCGTCTCGGTGGTGTCGCCGTTGCCGTTGACGTCCCGGGTGTCCGGCACCCCGCTGTCCCCGCCGAAGCTCTTGCAGGTCACCGGGGTGGTGGGCCGGTCGGCACCGACGTAGACGTCGTTGACGAAGGTGCCGGCCGTGGCGCTGCCGGCGACCTGGGCCTCGAAGAGCATCCGGTAGGCGAGCGCGTCGTGCAGGTAGGTCATGTCCGGGGCACCGGCCGGCCAGGTCATCCGGATCAGCTGGCGGCCGTCCGGGCCGGGCAGCACGGTGATCTCCTGCGGGGCCCGGGCGTCGGCGTAGGCCGGGTCGGGCCGGGCCGAGCCGTCGACGTAGACCAGGCCGGCGGGCAGCAGGTCGAACAGGACCAGCGGCCGGTCCAGCGGGTAGCCGCTCCGGTTGTAGGGGGTGACCTGGAAGGTGGCGGTCGCCCCGGGGGCGAGCACCGCGCCGGAGACGGTGGTCTTGGCGGCGCCCAGGTTGGTGCCCGCGGTGACCGTGGTGTCCGCGCACGCGTTCGCGGCGGTGGTGTCGGTCCCGTTGGTGGCGGTCACGTCGAGGCAGTTGTGCAGCGGGGTGGGGGCGGCGGCGCCGGAGTGGCCGGTGGCCAGCACCTGGGCCAGCACCTGCACCGAGTTGCCGGGGCTCCAGCCGCTGGGGATCGGGCCGTTCCAGCTGAAGCGCAGGCCGGCCAGCCAGCGACCGGCCGGGACGCCGATCACGTCGTTGGCCCGATCGGCGGCGGTGGCGAAGGTCACCCGGCGGTTGGTGGCGCCGTTGAAGGCCGTGGTGGGGGTGAAGGTCGTCCAGCCGGTGTCACCGTTGAGCCGGTACTCCAGGGTGAGCGCGATGCTGGTCGGGTTCCAGGCGTCGAGCTGGATGGCCTGCGGGGCGAGCCAGTCGTAGAGCCCGGCGGTGGTCCCGGCGCCCGGGTCGGTGAGCACCATGCTGCTGACCGGGCCGGCCAGGTTGGTCGCGAAGAGGCTGAAGGAGTTGATGTCGCCGGAGGCGACCGTGGCGCCCCAGTTCTTGCTCGCCTGGACCTGGATGCCGGTGATCGGCGGCCGGAAGGTCGGGGTGGCGGCGCTGGCGTTGTCCAGGTCCCGCTCGCGGTCGGCGCCCAGCGGGTCGCCCAGCAGGGTGACGTCGTTCTTCGAGGTGGTGCCGCTGGGGAAGGTGGGGTCCGGGTAGGAGACCACCAGCACGCCCGGGTTGCGGCAGCCGGCCTGGCCGTTGCCGGCCCGGAAGGCGCCGATGTCGTAGCCCCAGGTGTTGGGCCCGGGGGCGACCTGGGTCCAGCCCGGCGAGCGGCTGGTGTCGACCACCGCGCCGGGCGCCAGGGTGTCGAGGAGCCGGCTGGAGTCGAGGTCGACGTTGGGCACGCCGCTCGAGGAGCAGGCGCTGAACTGGTAGGTGACCAGCCGGCCGTCCTGGCTGGAGGTCTGCACGCCCTTGGTGACCTTGTAGCTCGGCTGCACCACGGCGGTGGTGTCGGCGCTGGAGGTCTGGGGGGCCTCGTTGGCGGCCGTCATGGTCGCCGTGTTGGTGGTCCTGGTGCCGTTGGCGGTGCTGAAGTTGGGGAACTTGAGCACCACCTTGACGGTGGCGGTGGTGCCGGGGGTGAGGTCGTGCAGCTTGATGTCCAGCTCACCGCCGACGCTGCCGGCGGCCGGCACCGTCGAGCCCGCCACGTCCACCGTGGTCGAGTCCGGGGTCCAGCCGACGAACTGCATGCCGGGTGGCAGCCGGTCGGTGATCTTCCCGCCGGTGCAGTCGGTGATCGAACAGGTGTAGCTGAGGGTGTAGGTGACGTTCTCCCCCGGGGCCACCCTGGCCTTGTCCACCGTCTTGGTGAACGAGACCGCCGCCTGCGCCGGAGAGGCCAGCACACCACTGCCGAAGAGCGAGCCGGCCAGCAGGGACAGCGCGGCGGTGAGCCGAACCGCCGTGCGCCGGGGACCGGGGCGAGGCCCGGATCGAGCCGCAGCCAGAGGCCGGGGCAGCTTGAGCCTTCCGAGGGGAGTCCGCATGGTGAGCAGTTCATCCGACCGCGCGGTCCGACCTGCGACGACGCGGATGGGACGGGCGAATAATCACCCACTAGGCCCTGTGCGGGTACGGTTTTCCGACCTGCCGACGGACGGACCACCGACTTGACGGATCGTCACACGGACGGATCGTCAGGCCGGTGCGGTCGAGGAGCGGACGACCAGCGAGGTGGCCAGCGGCTCGACGGGCGCGACGGGCTCGCCGCCCAGCAGGCCGGCCAGGGCGGCCACCCCGGCCCGGCCCAGCCGCTCGCCCGGCAGGTCGACGGTGGTCAGCGGTGGGGTGAGCAGGGCGGCCACCGCGATGTTGTCGATCCCGACCACCGAGACGTCGCCCGGGATGCGCAGGCCCAGGTCGGCGGCGGCCTGGTAGAGGCCCGAGGCCACCACGTCGTCGTCGCAGACCACGGCGTGCGGCCGGTCCGGGCGGGTGAGCAGTTCGGTGGCGGCCGCGCGGATGCCCGACTCGCCGCGGTTGAGGCTCACCCCGAGCTCCAGCACCTCCAGGCCGCGGGCGGCCCGCTCGAAGGCGGCCTGCCGGACCCGGAAGGTGTACGCGCTGTGGGTGGAGCGCAGCCGGCCCAGCCGCCGGTGGCCCAGGGCCGTCAGGTGGGCGACGACCGCGGCCATCGCGCCGGCCAGGTCCAGCTCGACGGTCGGGGCGCCGCCGGCCGCGGCCGGGTCGGCGTCCAGGAAGACCGCGGGGGTGCCGGAGGGCAGCTCGCCGAGCTGACCGTCGTCCGGCGAGCAGATCAGCAGACCGTCGAAGCGGCTGGTGGTGGCCGCCTCCGCCAGCATGGCGGCGCTCCAGCCGGAGCTGACCACCACCGCCAGACCGTGCCGCGCGGCCTCCTCGTGCACCCCGGCCAGCACCCGGCCGAAGAAGGGGCCCTGCAGGTTGGGCACCGCGAGCAGGGCCATCCCGCTGCGGCCCAGGCGCAGTTGCCGGCCGGCCGCCTGCGGGCGGTAGCCCAGGCCGCGGGCGGCCTCGAGCACCCGCTGCCGGGTCCCCTCGGAGACCCGGTGGCCCGCCTCGGCGCCGGAGAAGACCAGGGAGACGGTGGCCTGCGAGACGCCGGCCAGCTGCGCCACGTCGCGGCCGGTGGGCCGGCGCGGCGGTGGGCCGCCGGGGCCGGGGCCCGCCGGGTCGCTGCCGGTCATGTCGCCGCCGTCCGCTGCCGGGCCTACGACTGGGCCCGCGCGGCCTCGTCGGCCGCGTCCTCCTCGGCGTTCTGCGCCGCGATCCGCTGCGCGGTGCGCGAGCGCAGCCCGGAGACCTTGCCGACGATCTGCTCGGACATCTCGTCCCGCTGCCGGCTGAGCACCACGTAGCTGATCGGCGCCGAGACCAGGCCGGCCAGCAGCACCAGGAAGATCGCACCCGTGGCGCCGACCACCGGGATGATCCCGAAGTGTCCGAGCAGCGTGGCGACCAGCAGGCAGGCGAGGAAGATGCTGGCCCGCAGGGAGGTGTAACGGAGCGTGGCGTGCGACTTGCTGCTCACGGGGTGGCTTCCTTCTTCACGGGTACGGCAGATCCAGCGGGTGGGACAGGTCATCCAGTGAAGCATGCCGGGCGCGCCGACCCCGGTCGGGGCCGGGCCTCAGCGCAGCTCCAGCCAGAAGGTGATGTCGTCGCGGTCGTCGCCCGGTGCCACCCGGATCGCGCCGGGCACCCGGCCCACCTCGCGGTAGCCGCAGCGGGCGTAGAAGGCCTCCAGGCCCATCCCGCCGCGCGCGGTGAGCCGCAGCCCGGACAGTCCCCAGGTCCGGGCGATCCGCTCGGCCTCCGCCAGCAGCCGCACGCCGTACCCGCGCCCCTGGCAGGCGGGCGCGACCATCACGCGCTTGAGCAGCCGCCAGTGGTCCATCAGCCCGAAGCGCATGTTCTCGAAGAAGAGCACCGCGACCAGCCGGCCGCCCTCCCCCTCGCGCGCCACCAGCAGCCGGTCGCGCTCGGGGTCGTCCGCCGCCAGGCCGGCGAACTGCTTGAGCGCGGTGGGCAGCACGTCCTCCTCGGTGACCGGCGGCACGAAGCCCACCGCGCCGCCGGCGTTGCTGGCGTCCGTCCACAGCGCGACGATCTCGGCGCACAGCGCGGGGGTCGGCTCGGGGTCGAGGGTGAAGCGCAGGGTCATGATCGCGATCCTACTGAGCGGGCGCGAGGGCTTGTCCCCTCCTGCCCAGCGCCAGGCAGAGCACCACGGCGATCGCGCACAGGCCGCCGGCCGCGTACCAGGCCAGGTCGTAGTCGCCGAAGTGGTCGCGGGCCAGGCCCGCCAGGGTGGCCACCACCGAGGCGCCGATCTGGTGGCAGGCCAGCACCCAGCCGAAGACGATCGGCGCGTCCGCCCCGAAGTGCCGGCGGCACAGCGCGATGGTGGGCGGCACGGTGGCCACCCAGTCCAGCCCGTAGAAGATCACGAAGGCGAGCACCGGCGGCTTGACCGAACCTGCCAGCAGCTGCGGCAGGAAGAGCAGCGACAGCCCGCGCAGCGCGTAGTAGGTGACCAGCAGCCGGCGCGAGTCGAAGCGGTCGGTGAACCAGCCGCTGGCGATGGTGCCGACCACGTCGAAGACGCCGATCAGCGCCAGCAGGCTCGCGGCGGTGGTCTCCGGCATGCCGTGGTCGTGCGCGGCGGGGATGAAGTGCGTGCCGACCAGGCCCACCGTGGTCGCCCCGCAGATCGCGAAGGATCCGGCCAGCAGCCAGAACGGCCGGGTCCGGGCCGCCGAGCGCAGCACCCGCAGGGTCCGCGCGACGGCCCGCCCGCTGTCCGCCGGCGGCAGCGGGTCGCCCTCGGTGGCGCCGTACGGCCGCAGGCCCAGGTCGGCCGGGCGCTCGCGCATCAGCAGCAGCACCGGGACGGAGACCGCGGTGGCGCAGAGCGAGACCACCATGACGGCCGACTTCCAGCCCTCGGACTGCACCAGCCAGGAGAGCACCGGCAGGAAGATCAGGTTGCCGGTGGCGCCGGCCGCCGTCAGCACCCCGGTGACCAGGCCCTGCCGGGAGTGGAACCAGCGCCCGCTGACGGTGGTGGCGAAGGCGCCGGCCATGCTGCCGCTGCCCAGGCCCACCAGCACGCCCCAGCAGAGCACCAGCTGCCAGGGCCGGGTCATCAGGACGGTCAGGCCCGAGCCGACCGAGATGGTCAGCAGCGCGCAGACCGTCACCAGCCGCACCCCGAAGCGGTCCATCAGCGCGGCCGCGAACGGCGCGGTCAGCCCGTAGAGGGTCAGGTTCACCGACACCGCGCCGCCCACCAGGGCGTGCGACCAACCGAACTGGCTGTTCCAGGCGTCCATCATCAGGCCGGGCGCCGAGCGGAAGCCGGCCGAGCCGACCAGCACCAGCAGCGAGACGCCGGCCACGATCCAGGCGTAGTGGACGCGCGGGGGACGGGGGGCGGGGGCGCCCTGCTCGGGGCGGGTGGCGGCGGGGCCGGAATCGGTCAGCTTGGTCACACCGGTGAGTCTTGCGACCGCTCGTCCTCCACACGAGTGGCCTGACTGCCATCTTCCGCAAGGATCGGGCCAGTGGCCGCGCCCACCGGGCCAGTGGCCGCGCGGTCGGGCACCCGGCGCAGCCCGCGGATCGAGGGGGTGAGCAGCAGCGCCGCCACCACGCCGAGGCCGACCACCGCGCCGAAGGCCAGCACCGGGCGCGCGCCGTAGGCCGCGGCGGCCGGCCCGGCCAGCGCGCTGCCCAGCGGGACCATGCAGACCGAGCCGGCCACCTCGTAGGCGTGGATCCGGTTGAGCACCGCGCCGGGCACCTGGGTCTGCACGCTGGTGGCCCACATGACGCCCCAGAAGGTGTAGCCGGCCCCGGCGATCAGCAGGCAGCCGGCCAGCGCCGGTACCGGCAGGCCCAGCGCGATGCCCAGCGGCTGGAGCGGCACGACCAGCATCGCCAGGCTGCCGGCGGCCAGCGGGCGGCCCGGCTTGAAGCGGATCGCCAGCAGGCCGCCGGCCACGGTCCCCACCCCGTACACCGCGTTGAGCAGCCCGTAGAGGGCCGAGCCGTGCGCCGGCACCAGCACGCCGGCCGCCAGCGGGATCACCGGCCCGGTGGCGAGCACGCTGTAGACCATCCAGATCAGGATCACGCCCCACATCCAGCCGCGGGAGCGGAACTCGTGCCAGCCCTCGGCGAGGTTGCGCCAGAAGCTGTCACCCGGCGGCGGGGCCGGCACCGGGCCCAGCCGCAGGGTCAGCAGGCACACCGCGCTGATCCCGAAGGTGACGGCGGCGATCACCATCACCCAGCCGGAGGCCGCGGCGCCGACCAGCGCGCCGGCCAGCGCGGGACCGGCCAGCGCGGTGATCGCCTCGGCCGTGCGCAGCACCCCGTTGGCACCCTGGACGTCGCGGGCCACCAGCGGGACGGTGCTGGCCGCGCCCGGCTGGAACATCGCGCCGGCGGCGCCGGCCAGCGCGAGCAGGGCGTAGAGCTGCCAGGTCTGGTCGATGCCGCGGAAGAAGAGCACCGCGAGCAGGATCCGGGTGACCAGGTTGGTGAGGTCGGCGCCGATCATCATCCGGCGGGCGGTGAAGCGGTCGGCGAGCACCCCGCCGAAGAGGATCAGCCCGGCGAACGGGCCCAGCCACCAGGCCAGCGCGTAGCCGACGGTGCTGACGCCGTGTCCGGAGCCGATCAGTCCGGCCGAGACGGCGACCGGGAGCATGGCGTCCCCCAGCAGGCCGGAGCTGCGGGCGGTGAAGTAGAGCCGGAACGAGGTGGACCAGATGGCGGGGCCGGTGGGGTGGACGGTGCGCGGGAGCACGGCGTGGTCGTTCACAGGGAGCAATCTGGTATAGACCACTGGGGTTTTCCAGCGGTTTACGGGTCACAATGTGGTCATGACGGCTCCCCAGGAAGTCCCGGCGGACCACGCCGCCACCGCGCCGCCGACCGCCCCGACCACCCCGGCCGCGCCGCACCTGGTCGCGGTGCTGGCCCTCGACCGGGTGATCGCCTTCGAACTGGGCATCCCCTCACGGATCTTCGAGTCGGCCCGCGGCCCGGGCGGCGAGGCGCTCTACCGGGTCGCCACCTGCACCCTGGACGGCCGCCCCGCGGCCACCAGCAGCGACTTCCGGATCGCGGTGGACCACGGACCCGACCTGCTGGAGCACGCCGACACCGTGGTGGTGCCGGCCGCCCGGGACCTGGGGCCGCGCTACCTGGACGGCGAGCTGGACCCGGAACTGGCCGCGGCGCTGGCCCGGATCAGGCCCGGCACCCGGGTGCTCTCGATCTGCACCGGCGCCTTCGTGCTGGCCGCCGCCGGCCTGCTGGACGGCCGACCCGCCACCACGCACTGGGCCTACACCGAGCGCTTCGCCGAGCTCTTCCCCCGCGTGCGGCTCGACCCGGACGTGCTCTACACCGACGACGGCGACCTGCTCACCTCCGGCGGGGTGGCCGCCGGGGTGGACCTGTGCCTGCACGTGGTGCGCCGCGACCACGGCAGCGCGGTGGCCAACCAGGTGGCCCGCACCTGCCTGGTACCGCCCTGGCGCGAGGGCGGGCAGCGGCAGTACGTCGAGCTGCACGTGCCGGCGGCGTCCGGGCCGGCCAGCAGCACGCCGGCCGCCCGGTCCTGGGCGCTGGAGCACCTGGACCGGCCGCTGACGCTGCGGGAGCTGGCGGAGCGGGCGCAGATGAGCGTGCGGACCTTCACCCGGCGCTTCCGCGAGGAGACCGGCAGCAGCCCGGGCCAGTGGCTCACCGTGCAGCGCACCGCGCGGGCCCGGGAGCTGCTGGAGCGGACCGAGTTGAGCATCGACCAGGTGGCCCGGCAGTCCGGGTTCGGCACCGCGGCCTCGCTGCGGCTGCAGTTGCGCGGGCGCCTGGACGTGGCGCCGAGCGCCTACCGGCGCACCTTCCGGGCCGTCAGCGGCTGACGCGCCGGCGGCGGGCCGGGCGGCAGGGTGAGCGAGCGGCCGCGCCGGGCACCCCGTACCCGGGCGGCCGCCGGCGCGGGGCCTGAAACCCGCGCTGCGACCCTCCGCACTCGCCAAGGAGCGGGCGGCCGATCGGCCAGGGCCCCGATCCCCCAGGCCGCGCGTCCCTTGGCGTCCCCTCGCGACGAAGAGAGCTGACCCAAGAGTGATCAGCCGGATACGTCACGTCAATGGCCAGTCCGAAATTCGGAACGGTTGCGCCGTCTTTCGGCCGGACCGACGACGTGGTTCGGCCACCCGGGGGCCGGGGCCCGCGGCTTCAGGCCGTGAGCACCTCGGCGTCACGGCCCGCGCAGGTCGGCTCCTCGCGGGCGATCTCGCACCAGACCGACTTGCCCGAGCCCTCCGGGTACCAGCCCCACCGCTCGCAGAGCAGCTCCACCAGCTCGAGCCCGCGCCCGTTGGTGGCGTCCCCGTTCGCGTGCCGTGGCGCGGGCGCGCTGCCGCTGGCGTCCGCCACCTCGATCCGCAGCGGGGCCCGGTCCTGCGGCCAGCTCAGCCGCAGCACGGCCGGGCGACCGGTGTGCACCACCGCGTTGGTCACCAGCTCGGAGACCACCAACACCAGCGTCTGGGCGAACGGCGCGTCGGCGTCGGCCCCGAGGGCGAGCAACCGGGTCCGCACCCATCGCCGGGCCCGACCCACCTCGGCCGGGTCGGCGGCCACCGCCAGCTGTACCTGAAGCACCTGCACCGTTGCACCACCTGCATGACGAGCTACCGGGAGGACTGTCCATGACATCGGCACGAATACGGCCCAGGATGATTCGGGGAGGTCGGGCCAGCAAGCGCTTCCGGCATATTCCAGCATTCGGGGGACACCACGCCGCATACTGTGCCGCTCGCCCTGCCGAGCATCGCAACAGCCTTCGTACGGGCGTCACGAACCTACCGCTCCGGCCCCGCCGACCAGCGGCGGCCACGCGGCGGAACCACCCGTGCGACGTGTGTCCAACCGCATTCGAACGACCCCCCTCGTTCTTCCGATGAACTGCCTGATCTTCCGGTGAATCGCCCCCAACCAAACGCCCCCGGGGATACCGTGGTGCCATGACCGCCCCGGACTGGGACCAGCAGATGCGGTCGCGGTTGGCCCGCGGCGAGGAGAGCGCCCTCGGCGAGCTCTACGACCGGCTCTCACCGTTGGTGCACGGGCTGGCCGGGCAGATCCTGGCCGACGAGCAGGCCGCAGCGCAGCTCACCCGCGAGGTCTTCGGCCATCTCTGGGAGCACCCCGAGGAGTTCGACCCCGCCGAGCGCTCGCTGCGGTCCTGGGTCGGCGAACTCACCCACCGGGGCGCCGTCGAGCGGCTGCGCCGGGCCGCACTGAGCCCACGCGAGATCCGGGAGCGGGTCGCCGCCGCGCAGGTGCAGTTCGTGGTGGCCGCACTGCCGCCCGCGCTGCGCGAGCCGCTGGAGACCACCTGGTTCGACCGCCGGACCTACCAGGAGACGGCCCGTCAGCTCGGCATCAGCGAGCAGGCCGCCCGCCACCGGCTGCGGCTGGGCCTGCAACTCCTGGCCTCCGAACTGGAGTACGCCCCGGACCGTGGAGCCGGCGGATGACCGGACCGCAGATCGGACCCGAGGACGAGCCTGTGGACCAGCCCGTGGACGGACGCCTGGACGGACCCGTCGACGGGTCGGAGCACGGCGCGGCGCGCGGACCGGCGGACGAGCCGTCGCACGAGACCCTGCGCGGCCTGCTCGGCGCCTGGGCGCTGCGGGCCTGCCCGCCGGCGGAGGCCGCCGAGCTGGAACGGCACCTGGCCCGCTGCCGGGAGTGCGCCGAGGAGGGCGACCGGCTGCGCCGCGCCGCCGCCCGGCTCACCGCCGACGACCCGCTGGACCGGCCCGACGGGCTGCGCCAGCAGGTCCTGGACTTCTGCCTGACCCGGCGCGCCGCCCGGCGCCCGCTGGCCCCCTGGGCGCAGCCGTACGCGGCGGAGACCGCCAAGCTGGACGCGCTGCTGCGCGACCTGGGCCGGGCCGAGTGGCAGGAGGTGGCCGAACTGCCCTGGCACGGCGGGGTGCTGCGGCTGCGGCCGGCCGAGGTGCTGTGCCACCTGGCGGCCGTGGACGGCCTGCTCGCCGTCGCGCTCGGGCTGCCCGACCCCCTCGAGCCGGCCCCGGCCCGGGTGCCTCGGCAGGCCGACGGCCCGGGCGGCGGCGACCGCGGCGCGAACGGGGCGGCGGCCGCGCCGTGGGCCGGTCTGCTGGCGCGCGGTGAGCGGCTGGCCGAGCAGTACGCCGACCGGCCGCCGGAGGCGGTGCGCGCCCGCTGGCGCCGCCAGAGCCTGGACCTGCTGCGGACCGTCGAGCCGACCAGCGCCGCCGACGTGGACTACGGCCCGGTCGCCGTCCCGCTCCAGGACGCCTTCGTCGACCGCGCCTTCGAGTGCTGGATCCACGGCGAGGACGTGGCCCGCGCGGTCGACTACCCGTACGCCGCGCCCGCGCCGGCCCACCTGCGGCAGATGGTCGACCTGGCGGCCCGGATGCTGCCCGCCGCGCTGGCCGGACGGCGGCAGGCGGCCTACGCGGGCGACACCGGCCGGCGACGGGCGCCGCGGGTGCTGCGGCTGGTGATCGAGGGCAGCGCGGCCGGCGAGTGGCTGATCCCCCTGGACGGCGCGGTGGACGGGCCGCCGGGCGCGGCCGGCCCGGGCTCGGGCCGCGGGGCCGATCAGCGGCCGGTCGACCCGGTGGCCGAGCTGGTGATGGACGGGGTCGAGTTCTGCCAGCTCGCGGCCGCGCACCGCAGCCCCGACCGGCTGCCGGTGGGCGAGTACGGCGACCGGGCGGCGATCCGCGAGCTGCTGGCGGCGGTGCCGCTGCTCTCCCGGCCCTGACCGCGCGCGCCGGAAGCCGGGGTCACGGGCTCAGCCGCTCAGCCGCTCAGGGGCCGAGGCACTCAGGGGCCGAGGCGCTCAGGGGCACAGCCGCTCAGGCGAAGACCACCGTGCGGGTGCCGTTCAGCAGCACCCGGTGCTCGCTGTGCCACTTCACCGCGCGGGCCAGCGCCTGGCACTCCACGTCCCGGCCCAGCGCGACCAGCTGGTCCGGCGTGACGTCGTGCTGCACCCGGGCGACCTCCTGCTCGATGATCGGCCCCTCGTCCAGGTCGGCCGTCACGTAGTGCGCGGTGGCGCCGATCAGCTTCACGCCCCGGGCGTGCGCCTGGTGGTAGGGCTTGGCGCCCTTGAAGCTCGGCAGGAACGAGTGGTGGATGTTGATCACCCGGCCGGAGAGCGCCTTGCAGAGGTCGTCCGAGAGCACCTGCATGTAGCGGGCCAGCACCACGAGTTCGACCCCCTCGGCCTCCACCAGGTCGAGCAGCCGGCGCTCCGCGTCCGCCTTGGTCTCCCGGGTGACCGGGATGTGCACGAAGGGGATGCCGTGCGAGGCGGTGAGCTCGGCGAAGTCGGTGTGGTTGGAGACCACCGCGGCGATCTCCACCGGCAGCGCGCCGATCGAGGCACGGAAGAGCAGGTCGTTCAGGCAGTGCCCGAACCGGCTGACCATCAGCACGATCCGCATCTTCTCGGCGGACGGGTGGAGCGCCCACTCCATGCCGAACGAGGTCCCGATCGCGGCGAAGCTGGCCCGCAGGCTCTCCACGCTCACCGGTGCCTCGGCCGAGAAGTGCACCCGCATGAAGAAGAGCCCGCTGTCGCTGTCCCGGTCCCCGAACTGCTGGCTGTCGATGATGTTGCAGTTGGTCATGAAGAGGTAGCTGGAGACCGCGTGGACGATCCCCTGCTTGTCCGGGCAGGAGAGGGTCAGGACGTACTGGCTCGGTTCGACTGCGCTCTGCTGCTCCATGCTCTGCTGCTCCACGCTGGGGTCCTCTTCACTGTCCCTGGACGGCAATCCCCCAAGGTTGTCACAGCCCGCAGTCGGTCAGCCGATCCGGGTGAGGATGCGCAGCACCTCGAGCGAGCGCGGCGGGGCCTGCGGGTCCTCCCCGTCGTTGACGGCGAGCAGCGTGTGCGCCTCGCGCGCCGCGTGCACCGCCTGTGGCCAGTCGGGGTGCGCGAGGTACGCGGCGGCCGGGGCGTCGGCGCCGACCTCGTGCAGGATCCGCAGCACCCGCAGCACCGCGGCGTCCACCAGGGCCGCCTCGGCGGCGTCCCGCACCACCGTGCCGACGTACTTCTCGGCCGACCAGCGGTCCAGCCAGCTGTCCTCCACCAGTCGGTAGACGGCGTCGGTGACGTCGCCGTAGCCGTCCCGACCGGCGGCCCAGCACTCCTGCTGGAAGACCGGGTCGGCGAGCATGTGCAGCGCAGAGCGGAGCCGGGCGCGCCAGCGCCACCAGGGCAGATCGTTGAGCGGCATGCCGCCCATGGTGCTGGAGCGGCGCCCCGTACGAGAAGAGTTTCGAGCAGACCTGTCCGAAGATTCTGTGCTGACCGCCATGGGAAAGGATCGTACGTTCCCTTTCTGTGCGAGTTCTACACGCGTCCGCGCCGGGTGTTCCTCGGCGATTGGACGCGCGTTCACCCAGCTGCCCTCTGATCGTGCCAACACCGGTCTTGGCTGGTCCCGACGAGGTTCCAGGGAGGGAATGCCGAGATGAGTGACGCACCGATACGGGCCCTGACAACGGACCGGCCACGACCCCGCCGGTCCTGTCGCGGCGCACTCGCCGCCACGGCGGCCCTGCTGCCCCTCCTCCTGGCCACCTCGGCCTGCGGCGGCCCGGCCGACGCGGCCACCGACCGCACCGAGCTGACGGTGATGACCTGGGCACCCTCGGACACCGGCGCGGCCGACCGGCCCGGCATGACCACGCTGGCGCAGGCCCTCGGGGTCGAGCTCAACGCCCAGGGCGGGGTGGCCGGGCACAAGCTCAAGGTGCTGACCTGCAACGAGCACAACACCGCCGACGGCGCCATCGCCTGCGCCGACCAGGCGGTCAAGGCGGGCGCGATCGCGGTGGTCGGCTCCTACAGCCAGTACGGCGAGGCCTTCATGCCCGCCCTGGAGGCGGCCGGCATCCCCTACCTCGGCGGCTACGGCCTGTCCGTGCCCGAGTTCAGCAGCCCGCTCTCCTACCCGGTGGCCGGCGGCATGCCCGCGCTGATCGCCGGCAGCGGCCGGCAGGTGATCGCGGCCGGCTGCCGCACGGTGGCGCTGATCCGCCCCGACTCGCCGGCCGGCGACACCCTGGTCGGCGAGCTGGCCGGCGCGCTCAGCACGGCGAACATCAAGCCGGTCGACATCAAGGTGCAGGAGAAGTCGAGCGACTTCACCGCCGCCGCGCGGCAGGCGATCGGCGAGGACCGCCCGGAGAACTGCCTGGTCGCGGCGATCGGCCCGGTGCCGACCCTGAACCTGCTCGACTCGATCCGCCGGCAGAGCCACCGCAACACCCGGGTCGCCTCGGTGATCGGCAGCGTGCAGCAGTCGGTGGTCGACTCCACCGGCGGCGACGGCGGGCCGCTCGGCGGCGCCTACGCGACCGGCTGGTACCCGCCGGAGCCCTCGAAGGTCTGGGACCAGCTGCGGGCCACCATCCGCGGCCGGTCCGCCACCGACTCCACGATCGACGACGCCGACCCCGGCGTGCAGACCACCTGGGTCGCCTACCAGGTCCTGCAGCAGGCCGTACAGCGGCTGGCCGGCCAGCCGGTGAACGCCAAGGCGCTGCGCTCGGTGCTGGACAGCGGCGATCCGATCGAGACCAGCGGGGCCACCCCGCCGCTCAGCTGGGGCCTGACCAACATGCTGGCCAGCGCGCAGACGCCCCGGCTGGTCAACACCTCGGTGACCTTCCAGCAGGTCCAGAACGGGCGCCTGGGCGAGCAGCAGCCCGGCTTCGTCGACGTGCGCTGGGTGCTCACCGGCGGGAAGCCGCCGGCCGGCTCCTGACGGCGGGCGCGGGCGTTCGAGGCACCGGACGCCCGCGCCAATCCGCCCGGGGGCGAACACCACCGGCCCGGGGCCGGGCACCCGCTGGGGTGCCCGGCCCCGGGCCGGTGTGACGTAGCTGCCAGGTCGGCTGAAAACGCCCTACAGCTGCGACTCGCTGAGCGCGGGCAGCCCGGCCTGCTGGGCGATCCCGTTCCAGAGCGTCGAGGCCTGCTTCTTGGCCGTGCTGGCGGAGCCGCTGGCCTGGTCACCGGCCTGCCGGTGGGCGTTCTCCTGCTGCTTGGCCGGGTCGCAGCCCTGGACCGCGTCACCGGCCCAGGCCGCGTACGCGTCGTCCGCGCTGGCCGAGGCCTGCCAGGCCTGGTTGAGCTGGTCCACCAGCTGCTGCCCGGTGCCCAGCTTGTCCACCTTGAGCGCGGCCAGGCTGGTGAGCAGCTGCTTGCGCTGGGCCGAGGCCTGGGTCAGCGCCGTCTGCGCGTCGGGGAGCTTGTCGCACTTCTGGATCGAGCCGACCGCGCCGATCACCGCCTGGCGGCTGGCGTTGGCGGTGCCCAGCAGGTTGGAGAGCGCCTGCGCCTGGGCCATCGCGTCCGGGCCCAGCGCCCCCGCGGAGGCGCCGGCCGAGCCGGCCGGGCTACTGCTCGCCTTCTCACTGCCCTTGGCCACCGGGTGCTTCGCCTTGGCCTCGCCGCCGCCCCCGCTGAGCAGCACGCCCACCAGGATGCCGCCCACCGCGCAGGCCGCCACCACGCCGCCGATCAGCAGCCGGCGCGAGGGGCGCGCGCTGCCGGCGCCGGCGCCGGTGGCCCGGCCCAGCATGGCGGTCTGCTCGGTGCCCTGGGCCTGGCCGCCGTACGGCCCGCCCGGGTACCCGCCGCCGGCCGGGGCGTAGGACTGCTGGCCGCCAAAGGTCTGCCCGCCGTAGGCCGGCTGCCCGTCGAAGGACTGCTGGCTCTCGAAGGACTGCTGGCCGCCGTACGACGGCTGCTGCTGGCCCGGCTGCTGCTGCCCGGCGAAGGACTGCTGGCCACCGAAGGTCTGCCCGCCGAAGGACTGCTGGCCGCCGTACGACGGCTGCTGCTGGCCCGGGAAGCCCGGCGCACCGGCGCCCTGGGCCGCGCCGGGGTCACTGGTCGGGTACGGCGGCAGGTACTGGGTGTCCGGCGCGGGGGCGGCGGGCGGGCCCTGCTGCGGGTAGCCGGCGCCCTGCTCACCCCAGGGCGCGCCCGCGGCGGGCCCCGCGGGGTACTCCTGGCCGGCGGCGGGCGGTGCGGCCGGGCCGGGGCCGGCGGGGTGCTGCTGCTCGGCTGGAGCGGGCTCCGGCCGGAACAGGTCGTCCAGATTGAAGTCACCGGAGTTGGGGTACGAGCGGCGTTGGCTCAACGCGAATCCTCACCTGTGCACGGCTGCGGGCGCACCGGGACAGCAGGACGCGTCGGGATGGTCCGTCGGCCGGACCACCCGCCCTGTCTCTCCGGTCTGAGCACCCGGGCCTTCCTCGGTTCTTCCGCGCGCTCGCTGACGGCGGACCACTTCTGCTGGGTTCCTCGGAACGTTCGGCCCACGCTACCGGTTCACCGATACGGGTGACTACGCGGGCAGGTGTTCCCGGCCACACCGCCCGAGCCCGCCACCGACCGGGCCGCCGCCCCCCGGGGCCGGCCCGCGGCACCCACCCGGGCGCACGGCCGCGGTCACCGGACGCGCACCGCCCGCGCGCGGAGCGTCGGCACCGGACCGCCGCCCGCCCGCGGTCCGGTGCCGACGCTCCGTCATGCCGCCTCCACCTCCGCGCGCTGCTGGAACTCGCGCACCACCCGGTACTCCCGGAAGGGCTCGAGCCGGCGCCGGAAGTCGTCCAGGTACTCCACCCCGCGGTTGGAGCGCAGGCCGTTCAGCAGCCGCATCGCCTGCGCCCCGGTCTCGCAGGCCCGTTCGACGTCACGCTGCTGCAACTGCGCGGTGGCCAGCAGCACCAGGTCCACCGCGCGCCGCCGCACCCGGGTCGGCGGGTGCAGTTCGAGCGCGATCCTGGCCTGCCGCTCGGCCTGCTTGGCCTGCTCCAGGTCCCGGTAGCAGTGCGCCAACTCGTCGGCCAGATACGCCTCGTCGAAGTGCGCGATCCAGTCCGGGTCGTCCTGCGGCTTGCGCCGGCCCATCGCCTCCACGGCCCGGGCGGCCACCAGCTCGCAGGAGCGGGCGTCGCCCAGCAGCGCGTGGCCGCGCGCCTCGGCCGCGTAGAACATCGCCATCGCGGTGGGGGTGGCCACCGAACGGGCGCCCTCCTGGGCCGCGCGGGCGAGTTGGGCGATCTCCCGGGGGTTGCCCAGGGTGGCGGCCAGGTGGCTCATCGAGGCGGCCAGCACGTAGCCGCCGTAGCCGCGGTCGTCGGCGGCCTGGGCCAGGCGCAGGGCCTGGATGTAGTAGCGCTGGGCCAGGCCCGGCTGTCCGGTGTCCACCGCCATGTACCCGGCCAGCTCGGTCAGCCGGGCCACCGCCGCGAAGAGCTGACGGCCGGTCTCCTCGCGGTAGCCACCACTCAGCAGGCCGGAGACCACGCTGTTCAGGTAGTGCACCACCACCGGCCGCACGTGCCCGCTGCCGAACCGGTGGTCGAGGTCGACCAGCATCTCGGTGGTGGCCCGGATCGCGGCCACGTCCGAGAGGCCCACCCGCGGGCCGCCGCTGCGCGCCACCACCGGGTCGGGCGGGGTGATCAGCCAGTCGCGGCTGGGCTCCACCAGCGCGGAGGCGGCCACCGAGGCGCCGTTGAGGAAGTCCCGGCGGCTGACGTCGCTGCGCCACAGCTCGCAGACCTGCTCCAGCGCGCCGCTGAGGGTGGCGGCGAACTGCAGCCCGACGCCGGAGGTGAGGTTCTTGCCGTCGGCCATGCCGATCTCGTCGACGGTGACACCCCGGCCGAGCTTGCGCCCCAGCGCCTCGGCGATCACCGCCGGCGCCTGGCCGCGCGGTTGCTGGCCCCGCAGCCAGCGAGCGACGGACGTCTTGTCGTAGCGCAGATCGAGCCCGTGCTCGGCGCCGCAGAGGTTGACCCGGCGGGCGAGACCCGCATTGGAGCAGCTCGCCTCCTGGATCAGCGACTGCAGACGCTCGTTGGGCTGTCGTGCGACGAGTGGTCTCGCGGCCATGGGCTTCGCCTCCCCAGCGCCCTCCCGGTTGTGGCCGGCGGGCGTCGATTCTGCTGCTCTGGTGCCGGTTCGCCGCTCCGCTCAGAGCTGGACGGCGCGCCGACTACCCGGCCAGTGAAGGAACTTGAGGCCAGGTTAGCGATCAACGACACCATCGGGATACCCATCAGGACGACCTGTTCAGCGTGCGCGCCCTCAAAAATGCTCCCGTGCGCCCCCACTGCGCCCGCCCCACCGCCGTCCGGCGAACGCCAGGCCGGCGCCGTCTCGACGCCCCGCGGACGCCACGCCCGCCGCCGGCTCGCGCCACCCCGGCCCGGCCGCGCCGCCTGCACCACCCACGGGGACCACCGGCCGGAGGGCACTCACCGGTTCGAGTGACATTCCGCGCTCCCGGCCACCCTCCCCGGGCCCGCCCGTAACCCGCTCCTGGGCCGGTAGTTGAGCAGCACGTGGAACAGACCCCAGGAGGCCCCCAAGCGGGCAGTGACGGCCAGCCGATTCCCCCCCTGCTGATCGAGGCGGTGCGCTACGCGGAGGAACGGCACTGGGAGGTCGTGCCCGGCAGTCACCTGATCGAGGGCGACGGACCGATCCGCTGCTCGTGCGGCGACCCGCACTGCCCGCTGCCCGGCGCGCACCCCACCAGCCAGGACTGGCAGCGCCTGGCCAGCGCCGGCCCGGGGGTGGTGCGGCACTGGTGGAACGAGAACCCGCGGGCCTCGATCCTGCTGCCGACCGGGCGCTCCTTCGACGTCCTGGACGTGCCGGAGACGGCGGGCTGCCTGGCGCTGGCGCGGATGGAGCGGATGGAGCTCCAGCTGGGGCCGGTGCTGGCCGCGCCGCCCGCCCCCGGACAGCCCGGGCGCCGGCTGCTCTTCCTGGTGCTGCCCGGCGTCCTGGCCAAGCTGTCGCAGACGCTGCGCCGGCTCGGCTGGGGTCCGGGCCGGCTCGACCTGGTGGCGCGCGGCGAGGGCGACTGGATCATCGCGCCGCCCTCCCGGGTCGGCCCGTACAGCTTCGCCCAGTGGGCCCGGCCGCCGTCGGCGCTCAACCGCTGGCTGCCCGACGCCGCCGAGCTGATCCAGCCGCTCGCCTACGCCTGCGGCCGGGAGGCGCCCGCCGGCCGCACCGCCCGGCCCACCGCCGCCCCCGCCGGCTCCGCGGCGGTGCGCTGAGGCGCCGTCAGTTCGTCTGCCCCCACAGCGGGTCCGCGCCGCGGGCCCGCTGTCGGCGTGCCCGCGCGCGGCCGCCGGGCCAACACACCTGCCTACCCGGTGACCAGGGGCGCAAGCCGCTCGGACGAGTGACAGCGCTCAAGGATTGCGGTGATCTGCCGAGGGGATGAATTGCTGCGAGAGGGGACGGCACAAAACGACAGGAAAGGGGCAGCGATCGATCGGTGACCGGGGGGAAAGCGGGGGGAACAGCGGGGGGTCGGGGGGGCCGACGGGGGGCGCCGGAGGGGACGCCGGGACGGGGAAGCCGGGCGTGGCGCGGAGGGGACGGCGGGGGTGCGGGGACCCCCGGGGTGGGGAACAGGGAGGGAACCGGGGAGGGAAACCGCCGGGCCCGGCTCCTCGGCGCTGTGCCGCCGCCCTGTGCACTCCCCCGCCGGCGCGACCGCCCGGCGACTCAGCTGTGCGCGACGAAGACGTGCGCCGCGATGTCCTTGCCCAGCTCGGCCGCGTCCTCGCCGTTGCCGACCAGCACGCCGCCCACCGCGGCCGCCACCCGCACGGTCGCCCCCGGCCGGATGCCGGCCCGGCGCAGCGTGCGCATCAGGACCTCGTCGGTCTGGATCGGCTCGCCGATCCGGCGCACCACCACGCTGGCGCCGTCCTCGCCCAGGCGCACCGCGTCCAGGGTGAGCAGGGCAGCGTCGAAGCCCTCGCCCTCGGCCTTGGTGTCGCCGAGCTCGTCCAGGCCCGGGATCGGGTTGCCGTAGGGGGACTGGGTCGGGTGGCCGAGCATGGCGAGCACCTTGCGCTCCACCGTCTCGCTCATCACGTGCTCCCAGCGGCACGCCTCCTCGTGCACCTCCTCCCACTCCAGACCGATCACGTCCACCAGCAGGCACTCGGCGATCCGGTGCTTGCGCATCACCCGCACGGCCAGCCGGCGGCCGTCCTCGGTGAGCTCGAGATGCCGGTCGCCGGCCACCTGCAGCAACCCGTCGCGCTCCATGCGCCCCACCGTCTGGCTCACGGTGGGGCCGCTCTGCTCCAGCCGCTCCGCGATCCGGGCCCGCATGGGCACGATGCCCTCTTCCTCCAGTTCCAGAATGGTGCGAAGGTACATCTCAGTCGTATCGATCAGCCCAGACATCGCCGCCGGCTCCGTTCCTCGGTGTGCTCAACGCCAATTCTGACGCACCGCACTGATAACCGACTCCGCCCCGACCCGCTTCCCGCGCGGTTTCGTCCCTGTTGACAGTGGGGGCGTCGAGGCAGCACGGTGCTCGCCGTAGCTTTCTCCACTGGCGGGTAGGGAAGATCTCCATGAACGACCTGGTCGGACAGTACTTCGAGGCCGCGGTGGCCCACCTGCAGCGGATCCGCACCGAAGAGGGCGAGAACATCGAGCGGGCCGCGCGGCTGCTGGCCGACGCCGTCGCCGAGGGCCGCCGGATCTTCACCTTCGGCGCCGGCCACTCCTCGCTGGCCGCCCAGGACGTGGTCTACCGGGCCGGCGGTCTGGCCGTCCTCAACCTGCTGAACGTCCCCGGGATGACCGGCGTCAACGTGATGCCCGCGCCGCTGGGCAGTGCCCTGGAGCGGGTCTCGGGCCTGGCCACCGCCACCCTCGACCTGACCCCCGCCACCAGCGGCGACCTGCTCTTCGTGATCTCGCTCTCGGGGCGCCAGGTGATGCCGGTCGAGCTGGCCGCGCACGCCCGCGCGCGGGGGTTGCACGTGGTGGGCGTGACCTCGCTGGCGTACCCCGACAAGGTCGGCTCGCAGCACCCCTCGGGCAGCTACCTCAAGGACCACTGCGACGTGGTGCTGGACAGCAAGATCGCGGTGGGCGACGCCGAGCTCAGCCACCCCGGCGCGCAGACCGGCTTCGGCTCGGTCTCCACCATCGTGACCAGCGCGCTGATGCAGGCCGTGGTGGCCTCGGCGGTCGGCCGCCTCGCCGAGCGGTCGCTGGCCGGCGAGGGCGAGGCCCCGCCGCTGCTGCGCTCGGGCAACGTGGACGGCGGCACCGACTGGAACGCCGAGCTGATGGCCCGCCACGCGGACCGCATCTTCTACGCCTTCTGACCGACCCCCGCACGGGCGTGCGGACCGAGTGCGCCGATCGGCCCACCACCGACCGCCCACCGACCGCCCGTTGACCGCCCGCGTACCCCCGGGCGTCCGCAGAACGGCGCGTACCAGACCTGTCCGCGGGGCCGGGGACCGCTCATACTGGCCGGGCGCCAGGCGTACCCGGACTGCGCCGGGGGCAGTACACCTGCGTCGAGCGGACACCACGCACAGGGGGACCGGATGGCTGGCGGGGCACGATCCACGGGCTTCGTCCGCGAGGCGGAGTTGATGCCCGAGCTGTTCCGGGTGGCCGACTCCGCCTCCCTGCAGGGCCAGCAGCGCTCGGTCTCGCTGTCCCGCTGGGAGCTGGTGCTGCTGACCGGCGCCGCGGTGGCCGGCTCGGCCGACGGCCGCCCCTTCGCCTGGGTCGCCGCGGTGGCCTACCTGCTCACCGTCTTCGTGGCCGTGGTGGTCAGCCGGCAGAACCCGCAGGGCCTGTGGTACGAGGGCCGGGCCGCCGCCGAGTCGCTCAAGACGCTCGCCTGGAAGTACGCGGTGCGCGCCGACGCGTATCGGCCACCACCCACCACGCTGCCGGACGCCGAGGGCCTCTACAACCTCCAACTCCACGGCATCCTGCGGGGCTTCGAGCACAGCAGAGCGGTCCCGGCGAACGCCGCCGAGCGCGCCGGGGTCACCGAGGCGATGCGCGGCCTGCGCGATCAGCCGCTCGCGGTGCGCCGCGAGGTCTACCTGCGCGAACGGGTGCAGGTGCAGCACGCGTGGTACCGCGACAAGGCCCAGTACTGCGAGCGGGCGGGCTGGATCACCGGCGTGCTGGGCATCGTGCTGCCGGCGGTGGGCCTGGTGCTGGCGGTGCTGCGGGCGCTGGGCTTCTTCACCTTCGACGCGCTCGGCAGCGTCTCGGCCGTCGCCGCCTCGGTGACCGCCTGGGCCCAGTTGCGCCAGTACCGGCCGCTGGCCGCCGCCTACCGGCTGGCGGCCGACGAACTCGAACTGGTCAGGGCCCAGTTGACCCAACTCGACCTGGCGGCGCCGGACAGCGCGGAGCTCTGGGCCCGGTTGGCCAGGGACGCCGAGGACGCCGTCTCGCGCGAGCACACCACCTGGCAGGCCCGCCGTGAGGTCCGCGGTGTCGACCTCTAGGGCCTCGTTCGCGCGGGGCCCGGCCGCGTTCCCCCGCCCCCGACTCCTGGAGGTCCCCGCCGTGCAGCCCCGACTGGTCAAGACGGCCGACGCGCGGACGCTCGCGGTGCAGACCTTCGGCGACCCGGCCGGCCGCCCGGTCTTCCTGCTGCACGGCACCCCCGGCAGCCGGCTGGGCCCGACCCCGCGCTCCAGCGTGCTGTACAACCTCGGGGTCCGGCTGATCGCCTTCGACCGCCCCGGCTACGGCGGCTCGGACCGGCTGCGCGGCCGCCAGGCCGCCGCCGCGGCGGCCGACGTGCAGGCCATCGCCGACGACTTCGGGCTGGAGCGGGTCGCCGTGGTGGGCCGCTCCGGCGGCGCGCCGCACGCGCTGGCCTGCGGGGCCCTGCTGCCGGGCCGGGTGCACCGGGTGGCCGCCCTGGTCAGCCTGGCGCCCTGGGACGCCGAGGACCTGGACTGGTTCGGCCAGATGGCGCCCTCCAACATCCGCGACTACCGGGCGGCCGAGCGCGACCACCAGCGGATCGCGGCGACCATGGAGCAGCGGGCCCGCCGGATCCGCGACGACCCGGCCGAGCTGATCGCCGGCCTGCGCCGCGAACTGTCCGGCGACGACCGGGTGGTGGTCTCGGACGCCGGCATCCGCCGGATGCTGCAGCGCAACTACCGCGAGGCGTTCCGGCAGAACGCCGACGGCTGGATCGACGACGCGCTCGCCTTCACCACCGACTGGGGTTTCAAGGTCCAGGACATCGCCGTGCCCACCTGGCTCTGGCACGGCGCCGAGGACATGTACTCGCCGGTCGACCACTCGCGCTGGCTGGCCTCGCACATCCCCGACGCGACGCTCTTCCTGGAGCCCGGCGCCGCGCACTTCGGCTCGCTGCGGGTGCTCACCGCCGCGATCAAGTGGGCCGCGGGCGCGGCGGGCTGAGCCGGCGGGCGGCCCGCCGGTGACCGGGTGGTGGCCGGGCGAGAAACCGCCCGGCCACCGGGGGCCACTCAGACCGGCTGCGGCTCCAGGTCCCGGTTGATCCGCTTCCAGCCCCGGGCGGAGACCGTGTTGGGGTGCTCCTCGCCGAGCTGGCGGATGAACTCCGCCACCGCCCGGGCCCGCAGCTCGGCGGCCTGCCCGCCGCGGCCGGCCCCGCGCAGCGTGACCGCGAGGTTGGCCTGGCAGGCCACCGCGTCCGGGTGGCGCGGGCTGTAGCGGTCGCACAGGCCCCGGTAGGCGGCCTGCTCCAGCCGCTCGGCGTCGGCGTACTGGCCCAGGTCCCCGTAGGCGTTGGCCAGGTTGATCTTGCCGTTCAGGGTGAACGGGTGGTCGTCGCCCAGCACCCGGTCCAGTGTGTCCACGGTCGCCCGCCCCAGCTCCACGGCCTCCTCCACGCTGCCGCTGCCGCGCAGGTAGATCACCAGGTTGTTGGCGCAGGCCAGGGTGAACGGGTGTTCCACGCCGAAGAGTTGCTGGTGTCCGAGGTAGACCTGGCGGGCCAGGTCGCGGGCCGCGTCCTTGTCCCCGCCGGCGCTGTAGTCGGCGGCCAGGTTGAGCGCGCAGGCCAGCGTGTCGGGAGCGTTCTCCCCGTAGCGCTCCAGGTAGCGCTCGTAGGTCTCCTTGGTCAGCCGGCGGGCCTCCGCCTGCCGGCCCGCCTTGCGCAGCGAGACGGCCAGCGACTTGGCGTTGCGCAGGATCTCCGGCACGTCGATGTCCAGCACCTCGGCGTACGCCTCCACGACTTCCTGATGGATCGTCACCGATCCCTCGTAGTCGCCCTGTTCGCGCAGGTCACGGGCCAGGTTGGACTTCACCGACAGGGTGTAGGGGTGCTTGGGTCCCAGCACCAGCGAGCGCCGGTCCAGGGTGTCCTGGTCCAGCTCCTGGGCGGACTTGCTGTCGCCCACCAGCCGGTAGTCGATGGCCAGGTTGTTGGCGATCGACAGGGTGCGCGGGTGGTCCTCGCCGAACTGCTCGCGGAACCGCTCCAGGATCTCCTTGTCCAGCTCCAGCGCCTTCTGGAACTCGCCCAGCGCCCGCCGGTCGGCGCCCAGCGAGCCGGCCGTGATCAGGGTGTACGGGTGGTGCTCGCCGAGCACCCGGCGCTGGCGCTCCAGGGTGTTCTCGTCCAGTTGCAGGGCCTCCTGGTACTGGCCCTGCGAGCGCATCACGTTGGCCAGTTGGAAGCGCAGCAGCAGGGTCTGCGGGTCGTCCTCGCCGAGTTTGGCGGTCCACGCCTCGTCCAGCAGGTGACCGGTGCGCCGGGCCTGCGCGAACTCGCCGCGCTTCCAGAGGTAGCGGACCCGGTCGATCATCAGCTGCCGGGTGTCGGACTCGTCGCAGTTGTGCGCCTGGGAGGGCGACAGGTGCGGCCAGATCTCCTCGAAGGCGGGCCAGTTGGCCGGCTCGTCGGTGTCGCCGACGACCGGGCGCGCGCCGATCAGGATGCGGTGCACCTCGTGGATGGTGTCGTCCTGCTCCTCGGCGGTCATCTCGGAGCGGATGACCTCCTGGACCAGCCGGTGCACCTGGATGCTGTTGGTCCCCGCGTCCACCTTCGCCAGCGCGTACCGCCCGATCGCCTGGATCACCCGCCCCAGCAGGAACTTGTCGCTCAGCCCGGGATCGAAGGGGACCAGCGCCCGGATCATCTGGTCGCTGTAGAAGAGGTTCATCGAGATCGGCTCGGGCGCGAAGTAGGCGCACAGCTGCAGCATCCGGGCGGCGGCCGGGGACTGCCGGCGCAGCCGGGCGATGGAGACGCGCCAGGTGGCGCCGACCGTCATCGGGTAGTCGACCGGCCGGCCCAGCTCCAGCACCCGGGCGGCCTCGGACTGCAGCGCGGCGATGTACTCGGCGACCGGCGTGCCGGTGGCCTTCAGCCAGGCCCCGGCGACCTCGACGGCCAGCGGCAGGTCGCCCACCGCCTCGGCCACCGCGTCGGCGTCCATCCGGTCCAGCGCGCCGCTGGTGCGCCGGGTGAGGTGGTCGATGCTCTCGCCGCGGGTGAAGACGTCCATGGTCAGCGCCTCGGCGTGGGTCGACCAGGCCTGGTTGCGCGAGGTGACCAGGATGTGGCCCGAGCCGCCGGGGAAGTAGCGCCGGATGTCGGTGGGCTCGTCCGCGTTGTCGAAGATCAGCAGCCAGCGCTGGACCTGGTCGCCGCGCCGCAGCGCCTCCAGCGCGAGGTCCGCCGCCAGCGACACCGGCTCGTTGGTGGCCCGGCCCATCTTCCTCGCCAGCTCGGCGAGTTGTCCCTGGATCTCCTCCTCCTGCTCGGCCGCGATCCACCAGACCAGGTCGTAGTCGGCCATGAACCGGTGGGCGTACTCCTGGGCCACCTGGGTCTTGCCCACGCCGCCGAGGCCGTACAGCGTCTGCGGGACCGGCAGTACCGCGGTGGTCCGCCCGTCCAGCTGGTTGCGCAGCCGCTCCAGCACCTCGGCGCGGCCGGTGAAGTAGGTGTTGCGCGGCGGTACGTTCCAGATCGCCGGCTGGGTGCCGGGGAAGCGCGGTCCGCTGTTCGGGTCGGCGTTCGGCACCTCCTCGCGGCCCAGCGCCTTCACCAGCGCGGCCCGGGCCTGCGGCTCCTTGAGGTTGACCATGTCGACCGGGTTGCGGCTGCTGAACGGGGCGGTCAGCGGGGTGGAGCCGACCCGGACCGGGATCAGCTGGCGCCGGGTGCCCGAGGGGTCCGAGCCGACCACCGACTCCCACAGCGCCCGGGCCTGCGGCGAGCGCAGGTAGGCAGGCGAGAGCACCGCCACGGTGCGGAACGCGGCGTCCACCGAACGCTCGGTCTCGGCCCGGGTGTCCGAGCCGGCCCCCACGTCGCGCGGCAGCACCCGGAAGCCGGCGGCGGTCAGCACGTGCTCGATCCAGTCCGCCCACATCCGGTCCTCGGGCACGTAGCTGAGGTAGATGTCGGCCGGCACCGCCGGACGCCGCCGGGTGAACGCCTCGATGTAGCGCAGCCGCACCTCCTCGTCCATCGGCGGCAGCGCGGCCACCCGGCCGGCGGTGACCATGTCGGTCAGCCGCTCGCAGGCGGAGAGCATGGTGGTGGGGGTCCCCGGCTTGTCGCCGAAGGTGGCCAGGATCTCCTCGTAGGCGTAGAAGGGCCGGTAGGGGATCTCCACCGATCCCCAGTAGTGCACGAGTTCCTCGTCGGTCAGGCCCGCGGGCAGACCGTCGAAGCGGATCCGGGCCAGCGAGCGGCCGGCGTCCGCCTTGTCCTTCTCGAAGTCGTCGATGCGCATCGGCACCGGCAGGATCCGGATCCCCCGGTCGCGGTAGCGGTCCGCGATGTGCTGGGCGATCCGGGAGGCGCCGTCGATGCTCTGGTCGCTGAGGGTGAAGCAGACCACCAGGTCGTCGGGCATCTGCACGGTGCAGATCTCCGCCGTGTCGGAGAGGCCGGTGCGGCTGTCGATCAGCACGTAGTCGTAGCGCCGGCGCATGTCGGCCCGCATCGCGTCGAAGAACTGGCCGCCGTCGAAGCGCTCGTAGAACAGGTCCCAGTCCAGGGAGCCGAGCGTGCCGGAGTAGTCCCGGTCCTGGTGGCCGGCGGCCAGGAAGTCGATGCTGCCGCCGGGCGGGAAGCCGCCCCAGGAGAGCGGCAGCGCGTGCCCGGCCACCTTGGCGAAGTCCAGGTGCCAGCCGGGGTGGTGGCCGATCGCGTGGAGCTCCTGCTGGTAGCGCTCGGGCTCGGAGAGCGGGTCGGCGTGCAGCTCGGTCTCCCGCAGCGCCTCCTCGCGGTAGTCGTTGATCAGGGTCATCACCCCGTTCGCCGCCTCGAGTTCGGCGGCGTCCAGGAAGGGGTGGAAGAACTTGGCCAGCCCCGGGGCCTCCAGGTCCCAGTCCACGGTCAGCACCCGGAAGCCGTTGGCCGCCAGGATCCAGGCGGTGTTGGCCAGCGCCATGGTGCGCCCGGTGCCGCCCTTGTAGGAGTAGAAGGTGATGATCCTGCCCCGGCGGTCCTCCTCGGCGGACCCGCCGGTGGCGGTCGCGGGTGTGGTCAGCGAGCCCGAACTCCGCCCACCCACCCGAAGGTTGCGGGTCGATTCAGACGTCATGGTTGCCTCCGTGGTCGTCCTCGTCGGGGTCGGTGCCTGCTGGTCTGCCGAGCGTCGTACGGGTGAGCGGGCCGAACGCGTCGCGCAGCCGGGGCCGCGACTCCGAGGAGGCGGCCGGACGGCGCAGTCCGCGCTCCTTGAACGCCCGTTGGGCGCGGACCGCGGCGTGCTGGAAGGCGACGCCGAAGTCCCGCGCGGTGGGGATGCCCTCGCTGTCGCCGAGGTCGGCGGCCGGGGCGCGGAAGGAGGGCCGCGCCATCCGGCCGCGCTGGCGCAACACCTCGTCGCTCAGCGCGCCGAGCATCGAGTTGTAGGCCACGCACTGCGGGTCGTCCCGGTTCCACGGCTCCACCACGGTCACCCAGGCCGGGTTGCGGCGGGCGAACTCGCGGACCAGCTCGCGGCGTTCGGGGTTCTCCAGGACCCAGCGGTCGACCAGCACCACGCCCGGGCCGCCCGGCTGCTCCAGCTCCATCAGCCGGGCCGCGGCGGCGTCGAACTCGTGGATGGTCGGGTTGAGGTCGCACTGCCGGGCGAGCTGGGCGGGCTGCTCGGCCAGCGCGCTGGCCGAGCCCCGGACGTACGGCTGCCAGTCGGTGCGACCGGCGCCGTAGTAGCCCGGATCGCGGTGCGGCGGCACCTCGGTGTCCCTGAAGGACAGCACCGCGATGGTCAGCTGGTCGGCCGGCGAGCTCTTCGGGAAGGCCGAGGGATGGGTGGTGAAGTCGACCGGCTCGACCACCGGGACCACCGTCTCCAGCGCCACCTCGACAATCCGGCGGGCCAGTTTGAAGACCACCTGCTCGTACCGGTCGCGGTGGTGGCGCTGGGCCATCAGCGCGTACAGGCCGTCGGCGGCGTACTCCTCGGGGAAGGTGGAGTGGTTGAACTGCACGGCGCTGGCCACCGGCGGCAGCGCCTCCTCGCGCATCCCCACCCAGAGCACCGGCACGATCGCGGTGTTGCGGGCCGGCCCGCCCGGCGCGCCGGCCGAACGCTGGGCGAAGGTGTACCACTCCTGACCGCACGGCGTGCTGCGGAAGTAGCGCGGGTGGTAGAGCGGCACGAAGACCCGGCAGGTGGCCAGCGCGTCGGAGATCTTCGCGGCCCAGTTGTCGCCCTGGTGCATGGTCTCGTCCATGAACCCGACCGGGTCGGCGGTGGGCAGCGGCGTCAGCTGCAGCACCGCCTCGCACAGGTCCTGGTAGAACCGCGCCACCCGGAGGTTGGGGTTGCGGGTCCCGACCGTCGGCATGTGGGCGTAGCTGAGGAAGAAGTGCGGCTTGGCCGGGGCCTTCCGCCCGCCGTCAGCGGCGTTCACTCGCGCCTCCCCCTGGGCCCCATCGACCGCTGGTCCCCCGAGAGAGGGGATCTCAGTGTAGAAAGGCCGGCTTCACCATGGGAATAGCGCCGTCTGGCAAGAGCACGACCAACCTGACACCCTGATCATGCGTCAGAACGGCGATTCCATGCCGGGCTTTGGCATTTTGTTATGCCCGTGCGGGGGCGCCCGGGCGGGCCGGGGCCCGTGCGGCGCGCGGGTCGCGCGGCCGGCGGGCGCCGGGGGGCCACCGCGCCGGCGGCGCCGGTTCAGCCGGTCAGCGCCCCCGCACGGGCGTTCAGCCAGCCGGCAGCCGCGTCGACCGCGGGCGCGATGGGGACCAGGAAGCAGGCCGCCGCGCCGAGTGGACCGCCGCTGATCCGCTCCCCGAGGTCCGCGCGGATCGCCTCGGCCAGCTCCGGGAAGTGCAGGTCGTCCAGGTCCGGCGCCTCGAAGTGCTGCCAGCGGGCCCGCCCGTCGGGCCCCGCGACCACGCAGCCGTAGGTCTTGGACGGGATCTTGGGAACCCGGTAGTCGGCCAGGTGGTAGGCCGTGCAGCACCAGAGCGGGACGCCGATCAGCAGCGCGTGCGCCCGCTCGGCGTAGAGCCGGCCGGTGGGCGAGCGCTCGCCGAGGTGGCAGTCCAGCGGGTGCGGGTCCAGCAGCCGGGCGGCGGCCGGGCCCAGCGCGGCGAAGGAGGTCTGCGGGTGGCCGCTGCGCAGCGCGCCCGGGGTGGTCCGCAGCTCCTCGGCGAGCCGGCCCATGGTGGGTGAGCTGGGGGTGGTCCACCGGTCGAAGGGCGGCATGGCGGCCCGGAAGGCGGCCAGCTCGCGGGCGTCCAGGGCGGCGGTGGCCCGGGCGTGCAGCCGGGAGGTGTCGGAGTTCTCCGGGGTCGCGGTGTAGGCGACCAGGGTGCCGGTGGGCCCGACGGCGGCCCGCAGCGCGGCCAGCGCGCCCGCCGAGCCACCGGCCACCGGGCCCAGCGCCCGGGTGGAGGCCTGCACCAGCAGGGTCTGACCGGGGCGCACGCCCAGCGCGCGCAGCTGGGCGGTGAGCTCGCCGGCGCTCACGCCGGTGCGCCACCCCGCGCCGGCGCCGGGCACCGTCACGGCCCGACCGTGGCCGTGACCGCGGCCGGCCCGGCCACCGCCACGGACTCGCCGCCGCCCGCCGCGCGCCGGGCCTGCCAGGCCGCGAGGTTCTCCGCCACCGCCCGCTCGGCCGCGCGCTCGGCCGCCGGTCCCACCGGGACCTCCAGCCAGGGCGCCACGGTGGCGCGCATGCCGCGCGCGAAGCGCTCCCCCAGCGGGGTGAGGGCGCCGGAGTCGAGCAGGCTGTCGATCGCCCGGTCGGTGTGCGCGCGCCAGGTGGCCAGCTGCCGCCGGGCCAGCTCGGCCGGCTCCCCGGGCAGGCCGTCGTAGGCCGCCACCCTGGTCCCCCAGAACTCGGTGACCGCCAGGTGCGCGTAGGTGCCCTGCAGCAGCCCCTCCAGCGGGCGCGGGTCCGGTCGCCAGGGGGCGTGGTAGCGCCCCTGGTCGGCCGGGTCGTACAGGTCGTGGAAGTCCAGCACCGCACCCAGCTTGACGTGCTGGAACTCGTGCGCGATCAGCAGCGCCAGGATCGGCGCGGTGCCCGGTCGGGCGATGCCGACCGCCCCGAACGCCTGCCGGGCCGCCGCGCTGACGTCGCGTCCGGCGGGACCGGGACGCAGCGCGGTGATGGTGCCCAGGCCCGCCGCGATCCCCGGCGCGTAGCCGGGCAGATCGCGCCCGATCAGCTCCCAGGCCTCCCGCAGGGCGCCGGTCCAGGCCAGCAGCTCGGGCTCGGCGAGCCGATCGGTCACCGGCCACTGGTGGCTGTCGCGCTGCGGGTCGGTGTCCTCCAGCGCGACCGTCCAGCCGTCCGCCAGCCTGACCCTGCGCACCGGCTGCCAGGACCGGCCGCGGTCGCCGGCCCCGGTGCCCGGGTCGTCCCAGCCGACCCGCAGCCGCGGGCCGCCGGGCAGCCGCACGGTGAAGCCGTCCTCCTCGCCGGTCACCAGCGCCTCACCGCTGCCGCCGGTCAGCACCCGGCCCAGCGTGGGCAGGTGCACGGCCCCGGCGCGGACCGGCACGCTCACCGGCTCGCGCCGACCGGCCCGCAGCGCGGCGGCGGCGGCCAGCTCGCTCAGCCCGCCGAGGTCGGCACCCGGCTCGCCGTTCAGGCAGCGCACCGCCCAGGCCCGGACGTAGGGGTGCCCGAGCACCGCGTCCAGCGCCTGCGGGGCCTCGGCGTCCAGCCCGGCCAGCAGCTCGCAGGCGCCGCCCGGCGCCGCCGCCCCCCCGCGGTCGCGGACCGCGGCCTCCAGGCACTTGATCCGGAGGGCCATGTGCGGGGGCGCGGTG
>NZ_BAAALF010000007.1:77120-98861 GCF_039528135.1 Kitasatospora nipponensis
CCCCGCCCCCCGGCCCCCCCCCCCCGCCGCGGGCGCGGACCGCGCCCAGCAGCGAGCGGCTCAGGCGCAGCCGGGCGGCGGCCAGCGCCCGGACGGTCCGCTCGCTGCCGTGGCCGCGGGCCAGTTCGTCGAGCTGCTGCTCGCTCAGGGGGCCGGTGGCGGGGGCCGGCGCCTGCGCGGGCAGGGCGCCGCTGCCGGTGCCGACGGGGGTGACGCGGTCGCGGATGGTGCTGATGAGCTGCAAGAGGTCCCCGCAGAAGACGGACGGATTGGCGAAGCCGCTGCCGGTGCGCCAGCGGTGGGCGTAGAGGCCGCCGCCGCAGCTGCGCACCACCGGACAGGCGCGGCAGGCCTCGGCCAGGCCGGCCAGCCCCGACTGGCGCTCCAGCATGCCCGGGTGACGGGCGACCTCGTCCAGGCTGTCCGAGAAGACGTCGAAACCGGTCGCCGGGGCACCGTCGAAGGCCGTTTTCAGGCTGTCCGCCTGCTCGAACGTGCCGTCGGTCTCGATCACCACCAGGTCGGCCGGGTCCAGGCCGAGCGACTCGGTGAGGCTGGAGCGCCCGCGCAGGGTGCGGTGCACCGAGTCGAAGGTGCGCACCGGCACCGGCCGGCCCTGGTCCTGCCAGCGGTCGTAGATCGCCAGCAGCCACTGCGCGTAGGGGTGCTCACCGGCGGTGGAGGGACGTTTCGGCGGGGTGTCCCAGGTCGCGTGCGGGAGCAGGAAGTCGATGCGCGGCGGGTCCAGCGCGACCAGCGCGTCGTAGACCGCCAGCGGGTCGTTCTCCACGTCGATGGTGCAGAGCAGGCCGGCGTACAGGTGGCGGAACTCCGGGCGGCGCAGCAGCTCGACGGCCGCGAGGACCTTGGCGTGGCTGCTCCGGCCGTCCGCGTAGCGGCGGTGCCGGTCGTTGGAGGCCCGGTCGCCGTCCAGCGAGATGCCGACCTTGATGCCCAGTTCGTCGAAGAGCTCGCAGAACGCGCGGTCCAGCAGCACGCCGTTGGTGTGGATCCGCAGGTCCGGCACGCAGGTGGGGGGCAGTGCCGCGCGGATACTCTCGGCGGCCCGGCGCAGCAGCACCGGGCCGGCGAGCAGGGGTTCTCCGCCGTGCAGGACGACATGGACCGCCGGCAGCCGGTGCGTCGCCGCGTGTTCGGCGATGCGCTGCGCGGCCCGGTCCAGCACCTCGGGGCTGACGGCTTTCGGCTGGCGCCGCCAACCGGTGTCGGCGTGCTCGTAGACGTAGCAGTGGTCACAGGCCAGATCGCATCTGCTGTGGACCTTCAGCACGAACTGCGAGAACGGCACCAGAGGGTGCGTCATGTCAATCGCCCGCCGTCGAGTTGGCCGTCGAGGAACGTCGGAAGACCCGTGGAAGCCCCCGGCCCTCAGATCGAGGAGTTGAAGGCGGCGACCGCCACCTGGCCGGATTCGGTGCCCGGCAGGGCGCGGTACAGCTGGGCGGTGATCAGGTCGCTGCCCAGCGCCACCAGATCGTCCAGCTGCGGACGGAGGGCGGGCTGGTCGGTGTGCTCGGCGGGCTTGACGGCCAGTGAGGTAGCCATGTCTGAGTTCCCCTCAGAAGTGATGCGATTGAACCGCATCGAATGTGGGTAGGGAGAGACTCGGGCGCGCGCGATGAAGAGCGGGTGCCCGGAGCACCACAGTAGCGCTCTGCCAGCCCCTGTCACTGCTTGCAATCGGGGCTGCGTGGCCGGGTCGCCGCGGGGGCTGACCGACCCCCCTGCCACACGCTGCACCAATGCCCCGACCGAACGTTTCGAGCCATCCTGAAGACCACCCGGACGGATGCGTACGGGCTACGCCGATCGGCGTAGCCCGGCGTAGCCCGCGACTAGTCGCACCGGGCCGTCCGGTAGCTCTGCGTAACCGTTCACCCGAGGTGACCGGCACCGCCCGCCGACCGTTCGGGGACGGCCGGGCGCTGGCTCAGGGGCAGAGCCGCTCGACCCGCCAGCCCTCGGCGGTGGCGGTGAAGCGCAGCCGGTCGTGCAGCCGGTTCGGCCGCCCCTGCCAGAACTCCACGGTCCGCGGCACCACCCGGAACCCGCCCCAGAACGGCGGCACCGGCACCCCCTCGCCCTGCGGGTAGCGCGAGGCCAGCTCGGCGTAGCGCTGCTCCAGCACCTCGCGCGACTCCACCGGGCTGGACTGCTCGCTCGCCCAGGCACCGAGCTGCGAGCCGTGCGGCCGGGTCCGGAAGTAGGCCGCGGTCTCGTCGCGGCCGGTCCGCTCGACCTCGCCGCCCACGATCACCTGACGGTCGATCGGGTGCCAGGGGAAGAGCAGCGAGGCGTACGGATTGGCCGTCAGCTCGGCGCCCTTGCGCGAGCCGTAGTTGGTGAAGAAGACGAAGCCGCGGGCGTCGAAGCCCTTGAGCAGCACGGTCCGCGAGCTGGGCCGGCCCTCGGCGTCGGCGGTGGAGAGCACCATCGCGTTGGGCTCCAGGAAGCCGGCCCGCTCGGCCTCGGCGAACCAGCGGGCGAACTGGGCGGTCGGGTCGGGCGCCAGGTCGTGCTCGGCCAAGCCCTCGAGGGCGTACTGACGGCGCATCCGGGCGAGATCGGGGACGGTACTCAGGGTCGCGGGCTCGGCGCGTTCCGGGGTCTGCACGCCAACATCATCCCGTACGACAAGCAGCGGACAGCGCTCCGCCTATGGAATCTCGACATCAAGAGATATGGTGTCTCGCCACCGCTTCTCCACCCGCGGTCCGGGGAATCATCCGGAAATGACCGGTTCTTGCCGGAAGATTCTTGGTTCCGACCGGGTATGGCGAGAGGTGGAGCGGCCCGCCCGGGAAACATCACCGCAGTGGTGTATGGCGCAATGCACCCAGTGCCTGCCACTCTGGCACCGAGTGCCAACACACCCACATGGTCACTGGCCTTGCCGCCCCACCACGGCGGTCGGCCCGTCACGTCACTGAGGAGCCGCGTGATGTCCGATTTCGTACCCGGGCTTGAGGGAGTCGTCGCTTTCGAGAGCGAGATCGCCGAGCCGGACCGCGAGGGCGGTGCACTGCGCTACCGCGGCGTGGACATCGACGAGCTGGTCGGGCACGTCTCCTTCGGGAACGTCTGGGGCCTGCTGGTGGACGGCAAGTTCAACCCGGGCCTGCCCTCCGCCGAGCCGTTCCCGATCCCGGTGCACTCCGGTGACATCCGGGTCGACGTCCAGTCCGCGCTGGCCATGCTGGCGCCCGTCTGGGGCCTCAAGCCGCTGCTCGACATCTCCGCCGAGCAGGCCCGCGACGACCTGGCCCGCGCCGCCGTGATGGCGCTGTCCTACGTCGCGCAGTCCGCGCGCGGCCAGGGCCTGCCGATGGTGCCGCAGAACGAGATCGACAAGGCCGAGACCGTCGTCGAGCGGTTCATGATCCGCTGGCGCGGCGAGCCGGACCCCAAGCACGTCAAGGCGATCGACGCCTACTGGACCTCGGCCGCCGAGCACGGCATGAACGCCTCCACCTTCACCGCCCGGGTGATCGCCTCCACCGGCGCCGACGTCGCCGCCGCGCTCTCCGGCGCGGTGGGCGCGATGTCCGGCCCGCTGCACGGCGGCGCCCCCTCCCGGGTGCTCGGCATGATCGAGGAGATCGAGCGCACCGGCGACGCCGCGAAGTGGGTCAAGGACGCCCTGGACAAGGGCGAGCGCCTGATGGGCTTCGGCCACCGCGTCTACCGCGCCGAGGACCCGCGCGCCCGCGTGCTGCGCCGCACCGCCAAGGAGCTCGGCGCGCCGCGCTTCGAGATCGCCGAGGCGCTGGAGAAGGCCGCGCTGGAGGAGCTGCACAACCGCCGCCCCGACCGCGTGCTGGCCACCAACGTGGAGTTCTGGGCGGCCATCATGCTGGACTTCGCCGAGGTCCCGGCCCACATGTTCACCTCGATGTTCACCTGTGCCCGCACCGCCGGCTGGTCGGCGCACATCCTCGAGCAGAAGCGCACCGGCCGCCTGGTGCGCCCGGCCGCCCGCTACATCGGCCCCGCCCCGCGCAGCCCGCGCGAGATCGAGGGCTACGACTCGATCGCCCGCTGATCGCGGCTTCCCGACGCCCTGCCGACCCCGCGCCACGCGGTGGCCGGCAGGGCGTCGGACCGTGTCCGGGCAGGGCAAGATCGCATCTCAGCGACCGGACAACGCTCGGACACGGCGTTGCCGGACCAGTAGGCTTCGCGGGTGGCCCAGATCCAGATCCCCGCTGACATCAAGCCCGCAGACGGCCGTTTCGGCTGCGGCCCGTCCAAGGTGCGCCCCGAGGCCCTCAGTGCCCTCGCCGCCACCGGTACCTCGCTCCTCGGCACCTCGCATCGCCAGGCTCCGGTCAAGAACCTGGTCAAGCGCGTGCGCGAAGGCGTGAGCAGCCTCTTCTCGCTCCCCGAGGGGTACGAGGTGGTGCTCGGCAACGGCGGCTCCACCGCCTTCTGGGACATCGCCGCCTTCGGGCTGGTGCGCGAGAAGTCCCAGCACCTGAACTTCGGCGAGTTCTCGTCCAAGTTCGCCTCCTCGGTGCAGGCCGCCCCGTGGCTGGCCGAGCCCACCGTCATCAAGACCGCGCCGGGCACCCACCCGCTGCCGGTCGCCGAGGCGGGCGTGGACGTCTACGCGCTGACCCACAACGAGACCTCGACCGGTGTCGCCATGCCGATCCGCCGCCCCGCGGGCGCGGACGCCGGCTCGCTGGTCCTGGTGGACGCCACCTCGGGCGCCGGCGGCCTGCCGGTGGACATCGCCGAGACCGACGTCTACTACTTCGCGCCGCAGAAGTCCTTCGCCTCCGAGGGCGGGCTCTGGCTGGCCTCCTTCTCGCCGGCGGCGCTGGAGCGGGCCGCCGAGATCGCCGGCTCCGGGCGCTACATCCCGCCGTTCTTCGACCTGCCGACCGCGATCGACAACTCCTCGAAGGACCAGACGTACAACACCCCGGCGGTGGCCACGCTCTTCCTGCTGGCCGACCAGCTGGAGTGGCTGAACGGCAACGGCGGGCTGGAGTGGGCCGTCGCCCGTACGGCTGAATCCTCGGCCCACCTGTACGGCTGGGCGGAGAAGTCCTCGTACGCCACCCCGTTCGTCGCCGAGCCCGCGGAGCGCTCGCAGGTGGTCGGCACGATCGACTTCGACGACGCGATCGACGCCGCCGCGATCGCCAAGGCACTGCGTGCCAACGGCATCGTCGACACCGAGCCGTACCGCAAGCTCGGCCGCAACCAGCTGCGGGTGGCGATGTTCCCGGCGATCGACCCGGCCGACGTGCAGGCGCTCACCGCGTGCATCGACCACGTCGTCGAGAACCTCTGACCGCACCACGCGCCAGGCACGACACGGCGACAGGGGCCGCCGCCGGATCACCGGCGGCGGCCCCTGTCGCTGCGCGTGCGCGGTGGCCGCGGGCGCGCCCGGCCGTCAGCCGCGCAGCAGCGCGCCGACCAGGACGGCCACCAGCAGCAGCATCAGAGCACCGGACACGATCCGCATACGAGTCTTGGGGTCCACGCCACCGAGCGTACCCGCCCGGCCGCGCCGCTCCCCGGGCCGGTCACAGGCCGAGGTGGGAACCCCCGGTGGCGTCCAGGATCTGGCCGGTCACCCAGCCGGCGTCGTCACTGGCCACGAAGGCGACCAGGCCGGCGACGTCGGCCGGCTCGCCGACCCGGCCCAGGACCGCGAGCGAGGCGGCCTGGGCGCGCTGCTCGGGATCCGCGAGGTGGCTGTTCATGTCGGTGTCGATGATCCCCGGGGCCACCGCGTTGACCGTGATCCCGCGGGCCCCCAGCTGCTGCGCCAGGGTCAGCGTCATGGTGTCCAGCGCGCCCTTGGTCATCGCGTAGGCGCTGAGCACCGGCAGGGCGATCCGGGTCACCCCCGAGGAGACGTTGATCACCCGACCGCCGTCCCGCAGCCGCTCCAGCCCCTGCTGGACGACGAAGAAGGGGGCCCTGACGTTCACCGCGAAGAGCCGGTCGTAGTCGGCCTCGGTCACCGTGCCGATCTCCCCGTGCAGGGCGATGCCGGCGTTGTTGACCAGGATGTCCAGCCCCGGCCGCTCGCCGTAGGCCTCGATCGCCCGGTCGAACGCCGCCCACAGGGCCGCCGCGTCGCCGGGCACCCCCAGCTCGGCGTGGACCGCGAAGGCCCGCCCGCCGGCGGCCAGGATGTCGGCCACCGTCTCCTTGGCCGCCGTCTCGTTGCTCCCGTAGTGCACCGCGACCAGCGCGCCCTCGCGGCCCAGCCGCAGCGCGATGCCCCGGCCGATCCCCCGGCTCGCGCCCGTCACCAGTGCGGTCCTGCCGGACAGCCTGCTCATCGTCCTCACCCCTCGCTCGGCACAGCACCGGCGACCGCCACTTATGTAGCGGTCGCTATGGAAAGACCGTAGCACGGATTCTGTAGTGCTCGATATAGAATCGGGGCCATGAGCAGCCCTGCCCCGCGCGGACGCCCCCGGTCCTTCGACCGCCAGGCGGCGCTGGCCGCCGCCACCCGGCTCTTCTGGGACCGCGGCTACGAGGCCACCTCGATCAGCGACCTGACCCAGGCCATGGGCATCCGCCCGCCCAGCCTGTACGCGGCCTTCGGCGACAAGCGGGCGCTCTTCGAGGAGGTGGTGGCGGGCTACCAGGCGACCTACGCGGCGTTCGGCACCCGGGCCTTCGAGGAGGAGCCCACGGTGCGCGCCGGCGTCGCCCGGATGCTGCACGAGGCCGCCGCCGAGTACACCGCCCCCGGACGGCCGCACGGCTGCCTGATCATCAGCGCCGCCGCGAACTGCGCCACCCCGGAGGTGCACGACGCGCTGCAGGCGATCCGCAACGCCAACATCGAGCGCCTGCGCACCCTGATCGCGGCCGCCGTGGCCCGTGGCGAGGAGCCCGCGCAGGCCGACCCGGCGACGCTGGCCCGGTTCACCGGCGCCGTGCTGCAGGGGATGTCCCAGCAGGCCAGGGACGGTGCGGGGCGGGCCGAGCTGGAGCCGGTGGCGGCGGCCGCGATGCTGGCCTGGCCGGCCGCCGGACCGCCCGCGGGGGCAGCCGCCGTCGGCCGGTGAGGGCCGTCAGCCGGCGAGCGGCCAGCTCGTCACGGAGGTGTAGTGCGGGCGGCCGTCGGCGAACTCACTGCACATCAGGTGGAACTCCGTCACCGGCCACTCGACGCCCTGGAACGCCTCCAGCAGCTCGGCCGCCCGCCGCAGCGCCCGGCGCCGCTCCCCGTCGGGCGGCCCGCCACGCGGGGTGCGGGCCAGCGTGAGGTGGGGGTGGTAGTCGTGCTCCTGCTCCAGCGGGTGGACCTCGTCCACCGCGCGGCCCGCCCGCTGCGCCAGCGACCGCAGCGCCCGGGTCTGGCCGGCCAGTCCCACCCAGAGCACCCGCTCCCCGAACCGGCCGCCGCCCGCCAGCCGCAGCCGGTGCGCGGGGCCTTCGGCGCCCGCCCGCGCCAGCACCTCGCGCAGCTCCGGCAGCCGCTGCTCGTCGACCCGGCCGAGGAAGGCGAGCGTGATGTGCCAGCCGTCCTCGGCCGTCCAGCGCAGTCCCTCGGCCCCGGGCAGCGCGCGCAGCCCGGCCGCGGTCGCGCCCAGTTCGGCGAGCGCCGCGGCCGGCGGCAGCGCGGCCAGGAAGAGCCTCATGGCTCCATTCTGGCGCGCGCCGCCCCGCCGTCACCCCGGCCGTCACCACCGCCGTCGCGTACGGACCGTTCGTTCCCGCGGCCGCCCGCTCGCGCAGCCGTCAGCAGGCCGTCGCCAGCTCGCGACGGCGCGCCGGCTCGGCGGCGCCACCGCGCGGGACGAACGCCACCACCCGGCTGCCGCGGTGCAGGTCCACCCGCAGCCGCAGGTCGGCGCAGCGCGCCAGCACCAGGCCGACCGTCCCCGCCGCCAGCGCGGAGACCGCGCCGCAGGCGAGCAGGCCCACCCGGGGCCCGTACGCGTCGGTCACCCAGCCCACCAGCGGCGCGCCGACCGGCGTGCCACCGGTGAAGACCAGCACCAGCAGGCCCATCACCCGGCCGCGCATCTCGGGCTCGGTGGCCAGCTGTACGAAGGAGTTGACCGCGGTGTTGAAGGTCAGCCCGAAGACGCCGACCAGGGTCAGCAGCACCGCGAAGCTCCAGTAGCCGGGCGCGGCCGCGGCCAGCACCTCCAGCAGCCCGAAGCCCAGCGCCGCGCCGGTCAGCCAGCGCAGCCGCGGGTTGCCGCGGCGGGCCGCGTACAGCGCGCCGGCCAGCGAGCCGAGCGCCATCGCGGTGTTCAGCAGCCCGTACTGGCCGGGCCCGACGTGGAACGTACGGTAGGCGAAACCGGCCAGCAGGGTCGGGAAGTTGAAGCCGAAGGTGCCGATGAAGGAGGCCAGTACCAGCGGCCAGAGCAGGTCCGGACGCTCCCGGACGTAGCGCAGCCCCTCGCGCAACTGGCCGCGCTCGCGCGGGATCCGGTCCACCGGGCGCAACTCGCTGCTGCGCATCGCCAGCAGGCCGGCGATCACCGCCACGAAGGAGAGCGCGTTGAGCGCGAACGCCCAGCCACTGCCCACCGCCGCGATCAGCAGACCGGCCACCGCCGGGCCGACCAGCCGGGCGGTCTGGAAGTTGGCGGCGTTGAGGCTGACCGCGTTGCTCAGGTGCTCGGGGCCGACCATCTCGGAGACGAAGGCCTGCCGGGTGGGGGTGTCCACCACCGTCACCAGGCCGAGCAGCAGCGCGAAGGCGTAGACCCAGGAGGCCGTCACCACGCCGGTCATGGTCATCGCGGCCAGGCCGACGGCGAGCAGGCCCATGGCGCCCTGGGTGACGATCAGCAGGCGGCGCTTGGGCATCCGGTCGGCGAGCACGCCGCCGAAGAGCCCGAGCAGGAGGGTGGGCAGGAACTGCATCGCGGTGGTGATCCCGACCGCGAGCGGGCTGCCGGTCAGGCTGAGGACCAGCCAGTCCTGGGCGATCCGCTGCATCCAGCTGCCGGTGTTGCTGACGATCTGCCCGGCGAAGAAGTACCGGTAGTTGCGCACCCGCAGGGAGGAGAACATCCCCGTCGGGCGGGTGAACGAGGCCCCGGTCGGGCCGGTGGAGTCTCTCGGACCGCTACCGGGGTCGGACGCGGCGGTGGGTTCCGCCGCGGTGCGTTCGCAGGGGTCGTCGTCGCCGGGCGGGGTCACCGGCGCGGGTACCGCGGCGCCTGCCGCCGGTACGGGTGTCGTGGTGGCGGCCCGGGTGGTGCTGTCGTCGGGACGGATGGCGGTGCTGGCTGCGGCCGGCGGTGTCACGTTCTTCTCCCCTCGCTGCGCGGCCGGGGCCGCGCTCATGGTCTTCCTGGTCAGTTCTGCGGAAATGCCGTGTCCTCTCGTTCGTCCGTCTCCGGAGCCCAGTTCGTTGCCCTACCCGTGCGGGCGGCCCACCGGCCGCCCGCCCGCTTCACAGATGCGCGAGCCGGTACAGCGCGGGCGCGGCCGCACGGACCGCCGCCCACTCCTCCTCGGTCAACCCCGAGGCCAGCTCCGCCAGCCAGGCGTTGCGACGCCGCCGGCTCTCGTCGAGGATCTCGGTGGCCTGCTCGGTCATGCTGACCACGACCTGCCGCCGGTCCTCGGGGTGCGGCTCGCGCCGCACCAGGCCCTTCTCCTCCAACATCGCGATGATCCGGGTCATCGACGGCGGCTGCACGTGCTCGCGCCGCGCCAACTCCCCGGGCGTCGCGCTGCCACAGCGCGCCAGCGTCCCGAGCACCCCCATCTCGGTGGGGCTCAACGACTGCTCGACATGCTGGTGCCGCAGGCGGCGGGCCAGGCGCATCACGGACGACCGCAGCTGACTGACAGCAGCCAGGTCGTCCTCGGACATCTCGGACATGATCCTTAGCCTATGTCATTACCCTGCCTAATTAAAAACTCTTAAACCGTGTCCTCCCCCACACGGCCGACGCGCAGCCGGGTGAAGGTGAGCAGGACGAACAGTCCCGCGTCCCCGTCGACGCGCAGGGACGTGGCAGGGATGCGGTCGTACAGGTGGAGGACCAGCTCACCGGCCGTGCGCCCGGTGCCGGGCGACTCCGCAGCGATTTTCGCCGGCGCCGCGTCGGCCCTCGCGGGCGTTGTCAGTGGTCGGTGGTGCGATGGTCCCGTGGCCGGCCCGGCGGACGGGCGGGGTGATGCGAAGGAGCGAGATGGTGCGGAGCGCGTCCGAGGTACCGGTCCGGCTCGAACCCTGGGCGGACCTGCCGGAGTTCGAGGCCCTGCTGCACCTCACCAACACCCCGGAGATGACCGACCACCTCGGCGGGCCGGAGAGCGCCGAGGCGATCGCGGCCCGCCACCGGCGCTACACCGCGCTCGTCGACGACGCCACCGGGCGGATGTTCCGGATCGTGCTGCTCCCCCAGGACGAGGTGGTGGGCAGCATCGGCTACTGGGAGCGGGAGTGGCAGGGCGAGCAGGTGTACGAGACGGGGTGGGGCGTGCTGCCCGCCTTCCAGGGGCGCGGGATCGCCGCCGCGGCGGCCCGCGCGCTGGCCGACCGGGTCCGCACCCACGGCCGGCACCGGTCCCTGCACGCCTACCCGTCCGTCGACCACCCGGCGTCCAACGCGATCTGCCGCAAGGCCGGGTTCACGCTGCGCGACAGTTGCACCTTCGAGTACCCGCCCGGCAGCTTCATGCGCTGCAACGACTGGCGGCTGGAGCTGGGGACCGGCGCCGACGGCACCCCGTGACCCCCGGCGGGGGCCGGGCGGGTCGCCCGCGTCAGCGCGGGAAGGCCCGCCGGGCGCGCCAGCTGGTGTGCTCGCGCGCCACCGCGTCCTCCGCGTCCCCGGCCAGCCTGGTCCAGTTCGCCTCGGCCTGCGGCTCACCGGTGTCGATCACGGTGAGCTTGCCCCAGACCACGTCGAGCTCCTTGGCCGCGAGCTGGTAGGCCGCGGCCAGCGGGCGCAGCTGCTTGAGCTGGGTCCAGGCGATGACCGCCGCGGCGGCCGCCGAGCAGGCCCCGAAGACGCTGACCGACAGGATGCCGGCGGCCTGGGCGATCGCGGCGGCGCCGCCGATGATCATCAGCACCATCGCCCCCAGTCCCCAGGAGACCGACTGCGACTCGAAGGCCTCCGACTTGGCGCGGTACCAGGTGCGTTGGCCCTCGACCCGGACCCGCAGGTAGACCATCCGCCGGGCCGTCAGGTCGGCCGCGCGCAGCTCGCGCATCCCCTCGGTGATCTCCGGCGCCGAACCGGGTTGCAGCACGCCGGCGTCCTCGAACGTCTGCAGCACGTCCGAGACCTGGGCCCGGTACTCCTCGTCCGCCTCCGGCGAGTCGGCCGGACCGCCGAACGGGCGGGCCCGCACGGTGTACTTCCAGGCGAGCGTCTTGACCGACTCGGCCGCCGCGCGCGCCTCGTACCACTGCGCCTGCGGGTTGCTCTGCCGCAGCCGGACCCAGAAGTAGCCGGCCACCAGGAAGGCGGCGACCGAGAGCAGCGGGGCGACCTCGCTCTTGCCGTCGCGGTCGGGCCCGACCACCGCGCTGACCGCCGCGGCCAGCACCAGCATCGTGATCACCCCCCGGTACCAGCGCAGCGTCTGCCGCTGTCCGGCGAGTGACACCTGGTCAGCGGTCTGGAACGGCTCCGGTAGGAAGTCCGCCTCGTCGACCCCGTTCGGGTCCCATCGCGTCGCCATCAGCCCGTGCCCCCTCGCGACTTCACGGGGCAGTTATGCCCACCCTCGACTCGCCTACACCGAGAGCTTTCCGAGCACCTGTCCGAGCCGGCACCACTACCCGCGGTCCCCACCGCGCGAGGCCCCCGAGGCCGGCGCGACGGCCGCCACCAGCGCCACCACCGCACAGAGCAGCCCGAGTTCGGCCACCAGCGGCCACGCCCCGTCCAGCACCAGCGGCCCCAGCGAGATCGTCCCGACCTGCCGGTCCAGCGCCCGCCAGCTGTCACCGGCCCCCATCAGCGAGACCGGCGTACCGATCCGCGACGCCCCGAGCGTCAGGGCCACGAACACCCCGACGAAGGAGACCCAGCGCACCCGCACCCCGGCCCCGGCCACCCGCGCCCTTCTCACCATGCCCCCAGCCTCCGCCACGGCACGGGCCCACCGCCACCGGGAACAACCCGGAACGCCCCCTGAGAGAACCCTGACCACCGCCCCGACCCCCCCGTCAGCCCCGGTCGGCAGCGCTCACACCGATCGACCCCCGACCGCCGGACCCCCGCACTCAGTCCGCGCTGCCCGCCGGGACGACCCATCGAGTGCGCTGGCCCGTGATGGCCGCGATCATGTCGTAGTCACCGTCGTAGTGAAGGACCGTGACGCCGTGACGCTCAGCCGTCGCCGCGATGAGGATGTCCGCCATCGACAACGCTCGGTGGTTTCCGCGAAACAGGGCTAGGTGCTGGATCTCCTTGGCCCGGTCCCAGACCTCGTCGCCACAGGGAAGATAGTCGAAGCCGGTCAGCAGGTGTCGCAGCCGGTCGGCCTCGGCGGCCGAGCGCGCGCTGTACAGGACCTCCATCTCGACCGCCGCGCTCACCGCAAGCAGCGCCCGCTGCGAGAGGTCGTCGAGCACGGGACGCACCGATGTCTTGCCCCAGCGGGCCAGGGCCGACTTGTCGATCAGGTAGCGCTCCCGGCTCACGCCACCGCCTGGCCGTTCGGCGTGCCGAGCAGGTCGAACTCGCCGCCTGCGATGGCATCCGCGAGCTCTATCCGACGAGCCAGCTTCACGGCCTCCAGCAGTGCGGTATTGACCGTGGCGACCTTGGTGGTGGTCCCGAAGCGCTGCTGCGCCTCGGCCAACAAGTCGTCGTCGATGTCGATAACGGTGCGCGCCATGGCCATTCCTCCAGCAGTGGGCAACACCAGCAGTATATCAAAATCGGCGCACAGGTGATATCAACTGCACGCCGATCTCAACCGACCCTCCAGCAGCTCCTACGCCAGTCCCAGCGCCGGCATCAGGTAGTAGAACGCGAAGACCGCCGACACCGCGTAGAGCGCCACCGGCACGCTGCGGCCGCGGCCGGTGGCCAGGCGCAGGACGCAGAAGGTGATGAAGCCCATCCCGATGCCGTTGGTGATGGAGTAGGTGAACGGCATCAGCACCATGGTCAGGAAGGCCGGCATGGCGATGGTGTAGTCGCTCCAGTCGATCTCGCGGACCGAGTTCGCCAGGATCAGGAAGCCCACCGTCACCAGGGCCGGGGTGGCGGCCTGGGCGGGGACCATGGTGGCCAGCGGGGTGAGCAGCAGGGAGACCAGGAAGAGCGCGCCGGTGACCAGGCCCGCGAAGCCGGTGCGGGCGCCCTCGCCGACGCCGGCGGTGGACTCCACGAAGCAGGTGTTGGCGGAGGAGGAGGTGGCGCCGCCGAGTGCGGTGGCGACGCCGTCGACCATCAGCACCCGGTTGATGCCGGGCAGGTCGCCGTTCTCGTCGAGCAGGTGGGCCTCGTCGGCGACGCCGAGGATGGTGCCCATCGCGTCGAAGAAGCAGCTCATCAGCACGGTGAAGACGAACAGGACGCCGGTGAGCAGCCCCACCTCGTGGAAGCCGCCGAAGAGGCTGACGTTGCCGACCAGGCCGAAGTCGGGGCTGGCCACCGGGTTGCCGGGCCACTTGGGGACGGTCAGGCCCCAGGCGTCGGCGGGCAGGTTCGCCGCCTTCTCGATCACCACGGCGAGCACGGTCATCGTCGCGATGGAGATCAGGATCGCGCCGGGCACCTTGCGGACCACCAGGACCAGGGTCAGCAGCACGCCGAGCACGAAGACCAGCACCGGCCAGCCGTGCAGGTGGCCGTTGCCGCCGAGCTGCAGCGGGACGGTGGTGTGCTCGGCGTCCGGGATCCGGCTGACGAAGCCCGAGTCGACCAGGCCGACCAGGGTGATGAACAGGCCGATGCCGATCGCGATGGCCTTGCGCAGGCCCAGCGGCACGGCGTTCATCACCCGTTCGCGCAGCCCGGTGGCGACCAGCAGCATGATGCAGAAGCCGGCCAGCACGACCATGCCCATGGCGTCCGGCCAGGTCATCCGCGGGGCCAGCTGGAGGGCGACGATGGTGTTCACGCCCAGCCCCGCGGCCAGACCGATCGGGACGTTGCCGATCACGCCCATCAGCAGCGTGGTGAGTCCCGCGGTCAGCGCGGTCGCGGTGACCAGCTGCGAGAAGCTGAGCTGGTGCTTGTCGATGTCCACGGCGTTGGACAGGATGATCGGGTTCAGCACCAGGATGTAGGCCATGGTGAAGAAGGTCGCGATACCGCCGCGGACCTCGCGGGCCAGCGTGGAGCCCCGCTCGGAGATCCGGAAGTAGCGGTCCAGGACGCCGGCCGGCGGCTCGGAGGGCGAGTGGGGCTCGGGCGACGCGGCGGTCGGCTGGGCCTCGGAAGGCATGCGCAGTCCTCTGGTGGGGGCTGAGGAGACGGGGAGCGGTGACCGAGCGACGGTGGCCGGTTCGCCGGCGGCCCGCACGGCGCGGTCACGGGGGCACGCCGAGGCCAGCCGGAAACCCAAGTATGAGTTCCTGGTCGTGCACGCGCTATCTTCGCGCGTAGACCGATCACGCCCACCGCCGCCGGGCGGCGTGCCCCGTACGCTGGGGGCGTTCCGCCCCGACCCCCCACGGAGACGACGAGCAGGCCCATGCCGAAGACCCCGCTGCGCCCCTCCCCCCCGCCGCTGGAAGCCAACGACGTCGCGATCGTCGGCGGCGGCACCGCGCTCTGGTTCCTGGGGTTCCTGGTCCTGCTCCCCTTCCGCGACACGCTCGCCGACCACGGGCACGGCGACTGGCCGTGGGTCTGCCTGGCCGGCGGACTGCTCGGCCTGATCGGCCTCTGGTACTGCCGCGCCCGGCGCGCCGCCATCGAGCGCGACCGGCTGCGCCCCGGATCCGACGACGTGCAGGCGCCCGGCACCGCCGACCGGACCGGCGCCACCGACCGGCGCGACGGCACCGGCGACGCCGACGGCGGCAGCCCCCGCCCGCAGGCCTGACGGCCCGTCCGGCCCGGCCACCCGGTCGGCCGGACATCGCCCACAGCGGGACGCATCGGACATTTCACCCCCGTAGAGTCGGTGCCATGACGCACCCCGCGCCCGAGACACCGTCAGCAGCACCCGTCCCCGGCGCGCACGCCTGCGGACCGGGCCCCGACCGCCGGGGCGGCCTGAGCGCCGCCGAGGTCGCCGAGCGGGTGGCGAACGGCCGGGTCAACGACGTACCGGTGCGCTCCAGCCGGTCGATCCGGGAGATCGTGCGGGCCAACGTCCTCACCCGCTTCAACGCGATCATCGGCGTGCTCTTCGCGATCATCCTGGTGGTCGGCCCGATCCAGGACGGCCTCTTCGGCCTGGTGATCGTGGCCAACACCGCGATCGGCATCATCCAGGAGGTCCGGGCCAAGCGGACCCTGGACAGCCTGGCGCTGATCGGCGAGGCCCGTCCCGAGGTGCGCCGCGAGGGCCGGGCGGTGCAGGTGGCGGTGGGCGAGATCGTGCTGGACGACCTGGTGCTGCTCGGCATCGGCGACAAGGTGATCGTCGACGGCGAGGTCACCGAGGCGGACGGCCTGGAGATCGACGAGTCGCTGCTCACCGGCGAGCCCGACCCGGTGCTCAAGCACCCGGGGGACACCGTGATGTCCGGCAGCTTCGTGGTCGCGGGAGCCGGCGCCTTCACCGCCACCAAGGTCGGGCGGCAGGCCTACGCCGCCCAGCTGGCGGAGGAGGCCAGCCGGTTCACCCTGGTCAAGTCGGAGCTGCGCAGCGGCATCGACGCCATCCTGCGGTTCATCACCTGGCTGCTGGTGCCCACCGCGATCGGCCTGATCGTCAGCCAGTGGATCGTGGGGCACAACGACTGGCGCGAGGCGGTGCGGCGCACGGTGGCCGGCATCGTGCCGATGGTCCCCGAGGGGCTGGTGCTGCTGACCTCGGTGGCCTTCGCGATCGGGGTGGTCCGGCTGGGCCGCAAGCAGTGCCTGGTGCAGGAGCTGCCCGCGATCGAGGGGCTGGCCCGGGTGGACACCGTCTGCCTGGACAAGACCGGCACCCTCACCGAGGGCGGCATGGACGTGCTGGAGCTGCGCCCGCTGACCGAGCCCGGGACCCGCCCCGCCGACGGCGCCCCGATCGCCGCCCGCCCGCCCGGCGACGACTCGGTGCTGCGGCAGGCGCTGGGCGTGATGGCCGGCGCGGACGCCCGGCCCAACCCCAGCATGCAGGCGATCGTCGACGCCTACGGCACCCTGGGCCCGGACGCGGAGCGCTGGCGGGTGCTGGAGGCGATGCCCTTCTCCTCGGCCCGCAAGTGGAGCGGCGTCCAACTGCTGGAGCCGGGCGGCACCGAGGCCAGCTGGCTGCTCGGCGCGCCCGACGTGCTGCTGCCCGCGGGCCACCCGGCGCTGGCCGAGGTGGACGAGCTCGGCGCCCAGGGCCTGCGGGTGCTGCTGCTCGGCCGCACCCCGCTCGCGCTGGACGCGCCGGACCCGGCGAAGAACCTGCAGCCGCAGGCCCTGGTGGTGCTGCGCCAGCGGGTCCGCTCGGACGCCGCCGCCACCCTGCGCTACTTCGAGGACCAGCAGGTCGAGGCCAAGGTGATCTCCGGCGACAGCGCCGTCTCGGTGGGCGCGGTGGCGGCGAGCCTGCGGCTGCCCGGCGCCGAGCACCCGCTGGACGCCCGCACGCTGCCCACCGACCCGGAGCAGCTGGCCGACACCGCCGAGGACACCACGGTCTTCGGCCGGGTGACCCCGCAGCAGAAGCGCGAGCTGGTCGGCGCGCTGCAGTCGCGCGGGCACACGGTGGCGATGACCGGCGACGGGGTCAACGACGTGCTGGCCCTCAAGGACGCCGACATCGGCGTGGCGATGGGCTCGGGCAGCGAGGCGACCCGGGCGGTGGCGCAGATCGTGCTGCTGGACGACAGCTTCGCCACGCTGCCCTCGGTGGTGGCCGAGGGCCGCCGGGTGATCGGCAACATCGAACGGGTCGCCACGCTCTTCCTGGTCAAGACCGTCTACTCGGTCCTGTTGGCCCTGCTGGTGGTCTTCACCCAGGTGCCCTACCCGTTCCTGCCCCGGCACTCCACCGTGCTCAGCGCGCTGACCATCGGCATCCCGGCCTTCTTCCTGGCGCTGGCGCCCAACACCGAGCGGGCCCGGCCGGGCTTCGTGCGGCGGGTGCTGCGGATGGCGGTGCCGGGCGGCGTGATCGCCGGCACCGCCACCTTCGTCTCCTACGCGCTGGCCCGCTCGGACAGCGACACGGACCTGAAGGCCGACACCAGCGTGGCCACCCTGACGCTCTTCCTGGTGGCGATCTGGGTGCTGGCGATCATCGCCCGGCCGTACACCTGGTGGCGGCTGGTGCTGATCGCCGGCATGGGCGGGGCCTTCTGCCTGGTGCTGATCGTGCCCTGGCTCTCCGACTTCTTCCAGCTCAAGCTGGTGGGCGTGCGCGACCCGTGGACGGGCGTGGCGATCGCGGTGGCGGCCGGGCTGCTGCTGGAGATCGTCTGGTACTTCGTCCGGCGCAGCCTGGACGACGCACCCCGACGCTTCCGCCGGGGTGCGGCCACCCGCGACGCCACGACGGCTAGCTGAAGAAGCTCCGGGCCCGGTCCAGCGCCTTGACGTCCTCCTGGATCTGGCCCTGCTTCACCGCGGTGCCCGTCAGCGTGCCGCCCCAGCGCATCGACAGGTAGCCGGCGGTCAGGTCGAGCATGCCGGTCAGCGGATCGGCGGGGCCGTGGTCGTCGGTGCTCAGCGCGGTGACGCCCCAGAGCGTCTTGCCGGCCATCGCGGCCTTGAAGCCGACGCCGGGCACCCGCATCCAGCCCGACCAGTGGTCCAGGTACAGCTTGGTGGCGGCCGAGACGGAGTACCAGTAGAGCGGCGAGACGATCACCACGTCGGTGGCCGCCAGGGTGGCGTCCAGCAGCAGGCGGGCGTTCGGCCGCGGCTCGGGGTAGCGGCCGTCCCCGTCGTGCCGGATGTCGGCGAACGGCTCCAGCGGCAGCTCGCTCAGCCGCAGCCAGCGCTGCTCGACCTCGGCGGGCAGCTGGGCCGCCGCCTCCCGGGCCAGCGCCTCGGAGTTGCCGTGCGGCCGGGCGCTGCCCAGCACGAAGAGGAACCGGCGGTCGGCGGGGTGGGCTGTCAAGGGTGCTCCTTCGAAGCGGCGCGGTACGTCGGCGGATCACCGACGTACCGCGTGCAACAACCGGGTCAGGCCTCGAAATCCCGGGCGGCGGAGAGCTCGTAGGAGCGCTCCGGCTCGGTGAGCGCGGCCAGCACCTCGAACCGGCGGTGCCACTGCCCCACCGACCAGGCCAGCCCGGCGGCCACCCCCTCGGGCGTGGCCGCGTGCAGCAGCCCGGGCACCGGCGGCACCTCGAACTCGTCGTCCTCGTCCTGGGGCTCGGTGGACTCCGGGTCGTAGGGCAGCTCGGGGGCGGTCGCCGAGACGTCCCAGCGCCAGTCGACGGACGCCTCCTCGCCGTCCGGGCCGACCACCAGCAGCTCCTCGTGCTCCTCGTAGACGCTCGGGCAGCCGGGCAGCAGCTCGCGCACGAACGGCGGCACCCGGTGCAGCGAGCCCTGCGAGAGCACCCGCCCGCCGGCGATCTCGCTGGCCAGCGAGACGTGCAGGCGCTCGGCCAGCGCCGCGGCCAGCGCCGGCGCGACCGGCACCACCGGGTAGCCGTGCAGCAGCTCCACCAGGTCGGGGGCGTCGGCCACCACGGCGTCGGCGGCGTCCACCACCACGGTGTGCGCCGGGCGCCGGCCGGTGGCCTCGTCCAGCGGCGGCAGGGCCCGCACCACGTCCAGCGGGTCCAGGTCGACCTGCGCCAGCGCCGTGTAGAGGCCGTGCAGCTGACGGTGCGCCACCTCGTTGTCGGGGTCGGCGAGGCGGTCCAGCAGCTCGTCCGGTCCGTGCGGCTCGGCGAGCAGCGCGGCCAGCGTGGTGCGCACCCCCAGCGCGTGCAGGAACTGCTCGTCCAGCGTGGTGCGGGCCTCGTCGTAGAGGCCGCGCAGCAGCGGGTCCGCGCCGGCCGCGCGCAGCCCGGCCGGCTCCCGGCCGTCCAGCACCGGGTGGTCGCGCAGCCACCAGGCGGTGTACGGCGGCAGGTCGGCGTAGCTGCCGTCACCCAGCAGCGCGCGCACCGGGTTCACCACCGCCTCCCGGTACGGCGGGCGGGAGAGCAGCGCCAGCGCCTGCGGCCAGGCGTCGTCGTCCACCAGGTCCAGGTCGCGCACGGCGAGCAGCTCGACGGCCACCGGCGGCACGCCCAGGTCGGCCAGCGCGTCGCCGGAGTCGGCGTGCAGCCCCTCCAGGACGTCCTCGCACCAGTCGGCCAGGCCGTCCGGCGCCTCGTCCAGCAGGCCGGTCGGCGCACCGCCGACCGCGCGGTCGCTGGGGGCGGTCGGGTCCAGGCGCTCCAGGTCGTCCGGGTCGAGCACCGCGTCCTGCGCGCGCACCAGCACGAACTCGCTCAGCACGCCGACCGCCGCGAGCACCTCGGGGCCCCAGCGCTCCAGCAGGTCCTCGTCCACGTAGGGCGCGTCCTGCTCGCGCGCCACCTGGGCGAACGGGCTGTCCGGCAGGATCAGTTCGCCGGCCCGGGCGAGCTCGCCCTCGTCGTCCACCAGCGCCAGCCGGGCCAGCCACGGGTGGTCGCCGGCCTTCGCCTCGGCCGCCCGCACCAGCGACAGCACGGCCTCGGCCAGGTCGCCGGCGGCCTCGAAGTCGTCCTCGCCGACGTCCAGCGAACGAGCGACGGCGGCGCGCAGCTCGGGGGTCTGCAGGACACCGGCGGGCGTCGCGGTGGCGGCGCCCAGCTTGGCCAGCAGCGGGTGCGCGGCGTCGGGGTGGGCCAGCCGCAGGTCGAGCAGGTCCAGGGCCTCGCCCAGCGACTCGGGGTAGCCGGGGAAGCCGGCCCAGTCGGCGGCGTCGGAGGGCAGCAGCACCCGGCGCGGGCCGGTGACGATCCGGCCGCTGGCCAGCGGCACCGGCAGCGCGCCGAGCGACTCCGGGTCGGCGCCGGCCAGCGCCCCGTAGAGGCTGCGCCACCAGGCCGGCTCACGCTCCAGGCCGCCCAGCTGGTCCACCACGTCGGCCAGCGGGACCCGGCGCACGTGCAGCGCGCGCAGTTCGGCCCGCCGCTCCAGGCCGGCCGGCAGCAGGCCGGGGAAGATCGGCGCGAGCGCCTCGACCACCGAACTGTCCGCCCCCTCCAGCAGCGTCGCGTCCCGCGGGCGCAGTGCGGGGGTGCCCTCCTCGACGGCGGCGGGGTGCGGCAGGAAGGCGGTGCCGGGCAGCCGGGAGAGGATCGCGCCGCGCAGCGCGTTGTCCAGCGCGCCCTGGCCCAGCGGCCCGGGCACCAGCGAGAGCGAGCCCAGATCCGCGCCGCGGGCCCGCAGCAGGTCGGTGTAGGCCTCCGCGGCCCGCTCGGTCACGAAGTCGGCCAGCGGCCCGGGCGCGACGTGTCGGCGGGTGGAGTCCAGCGGGTACGAGGCGATCAGCAGGGCCGGGACGCCCAGCGGCTCCTCGCTCGGCGTCGGCGCGTGCAGCACCGGCGCGACCGGGACCGGCAGCGGGGCGCCGGCGGCGGAGACCGGGACGGCCCAGGTCACCGTCCAGAACGGGCGGGCCCGCTCCTCGACCGGACGGTCCGCCAGCAGCTCGGACGGCAGCGTGCCGGTCGTGGTGACGGTCTGCCAGAGCGACTGGCCGCCCTCGCCCGCGCCGTCGGTCCGGTCGGTCAGGGCGACCGTGCCCAGGCCCTCCTCGGTGCGCTCGGCGGCCGCCCGGGTCAGCGTGCGCGGCGCGCGGTCCGGGCTCTCCACCACCACCTCGGTCAGCCCCGGCAGGGTGAGCAGCAGCGCGTCGTCGACGCCCTCCAGCAGCCGGCGCGCCAGGTCCTCGGCGGCGGCGTCGCGCAACGGCAGCAGCACCACCGTGTCGTAGCCGGCCGGCGGCTCGCCCTGGGCCGGCAACGGCAGCCGCAGCAGCGGCAGGTGCCCGTCACGGCGGCGCAACTCCTCCGCCAGCTCGGGCTGTTCGACGGCCCGCTGGTCGACCAGCGTGCGCGCCTCGGCGAGCGACCAGCGCACCCCGCCGGCGTGCCCCAGGATCGCCGGCTCGTCGCTCACCGCGAGGACCGCGGCGAAGCCCACGCCGAACCGGCCGACGGTGGGCGCCACGTCCTCGCGCTTGGAGGAGGCGCGCAGGGTGGAGAGCGACTCCACGGCGGCGGCGTCCAGCGGCGCGCCGGTGTTGGCCACCGCCAGCACCCCGTCGCGCAGCGTCAGCCGCAAGCGGCCCGAACTGCGGCCGGCCCGGGCGGCGGCATCGGCGGCGTTCTGCGCCAGCTCCACCACCAGCCGGTCGCGGTACCCGCCCAGCGCCAGCTCCTCCTCGGCGTTGGCGTCCTCCCGGAAGCGGGCCGGCGAGGCCGCCCAGGCGTCCAGCACCCGCCGCCGCAGTCCGGCCGTGCCGAAACGGTCCACGGACTGCTCGTCGCCGCCGCTACCGATGATGCGAGGCTCCACTGGGCCGCCGCCTTCCCCGTCTGTCACACGAGATCCTTTGGGGGGCATTGTCGCTCCTTTTTGTGGCTCGGTTCGCCTCCGGGCGCTCTTGACCCGGCGCCGACGGTCGTCGCTCCTGCGCTCTGCCTTTTTGTGGCTCGGTTCGCCTCCGGGCGCTCTTGACCCGGCGCCGACGGTCGTC